>JAHRXB010000014.1 GCA_019104905.1 Bdellovibrio sp. | reverse complement strand
AAACTGGATCCTGATTGTTGCGTTTCATTTCTGCCAAAAGAGATTGCGCCAAATCCAGATGACCCGAATCAGAGTAAAGACGTCCCGCCAATGAGAACACCCAAGGTGGTGCTCCATTTTGTCCCGCTTGAATCAGCAGTTCCGCAGCTCTTTTTTTATCCTTCACTTCGTAGAGATAGTGATAAGCCGCACGATACAAAATCGGCCAATCGTTCGGAAACTCTTTGACGCCCTTATCGAAAATTTTTGTCGCACCATCAATGTCAGAGATGATCACGGTCAACGCCAGCGCCCCAGCGGCATAGGGAGTGCGAAAGTGAGGCGACAAGTTTGTCACTGTATCAAGCATTTTGTAGAGCCATGAGTTGTTCACACAAACCTTCGCGGCGATTTCTTGATCGCAGTAATCGAAGTCTTGGATGGCTCGGATCCACATTATATCTGCGATGGACTCTTGATAGCCAAAGCTCATGCGCTCGATATAAGGAGGCGGCGCAATTGGCTTTCGTTCAATCTTTGTTGCGGCTCCAAATTGTCCGCTGGTTAAAACGATGAGCCCAATAGCAAAAATCCCAAGCACAAGGCCTGGGATTTTCTGAATACTATGAATCATGTCAACAAATGTTGGCATTAAGGAATACCAGGAGTCGCGTTTCTCAAGTCTTTGTTTTGATCAATCGTCCAAACGTCACCAGCAGGCATACTTGTATGAATCACAGAAATCGCAGCCGCACGGAAAGTCGTTCCGTCCAAAACTGTCGTTGGAAGACTTGGCGGAGCCACATTCGTCGCGCCATTGAGCAACGTACAAGGACTATTATTGCTGAACGCACCAATCGCATTTCCCACACTGGTATTACAGTATGAATATGCATTAATTTGATTTCCAGGAGCCGTTGTTGGAGGGTTGTTGTAACCATTTCCAGTACCAGCATCTGGAGTCCCTGCGGCACTGAAACCGACGTTGTATCTCAACTTACCTTCAGGAGAGTATCCAATGGCTCCAAACATTGTATGGTAAGCCGTGTACTCAGCATAAAAAGCTTTTTCAGACGTATAAATTGAAGAAAGATTTGTCTTCGCCTCTGACTGACGTGCTTTAGCCAAATATTTATTGATAGAAGGCACCGCAATCGACGCCAAAACACCGATAATCGCCACAACGACCATCAACTCAACGAGAGAGAAACCGCGTTGAGACTTTCGAGTTGATAAAAACATTAGGACCTCCATGGTTCTTAATTCTGTTTACCCACATAAGTGTGTCAAAATTAATCCCCGATTGCAAGTTTCCACAATAAATACGAGAGGGACACAGGGCCGGACCTAAAACTAGCTTTTCTTACTCCCCTAGACTTGCCAATGACGAAAGAGTGATCAAATTGAACCATGAGGTAAAATAAACGCATGGGTGACAACAATAGTAATAACAATAGCAACTATCCTTTCTCGAATCCCGAGGGAGAAGCAGGGGTCCAGATTGTACCAAAATTGGACACGCCGAAGATGTACAAGGTCATTCTTCTGAATGATGACTATACTCCCATGGATTTTGTCGTTCTTGTTTTGCGTCGCTTTTTTGCGAAATCAGAAGAGCAAGCCACGCAAGTTATGTTAGATGTACATAAGAAGGGAGCAGGCGTCGCGGGGGTCTACAGTCTTGAGATTGCCGAGATGAAAGTCATGCAAGTGAATCAATTCGCGCAGCTAAATCAATATCCCCTGAAAAGCACCCTGGAGGAGGAAGCATGATGAGCCGAGAACTTGAGCGCAAGCTCGCCGAAGCCACAGAACTCGCCAAGCGTCACCATCATGAGTTTGTGACCCTGGAGCACATCCTTCTGGTCCTGACCGAGTCCCCGATCATGGTAGAAATTCTTGAAGCCTGCGCCGTGAACGTGCAGAAGCTCCGTCAAGATTTGCGCGATCATCTTAAAGCGGGCATTCCGCAAATCACTGATGACCAGCTGTCCTCCTATGGCGGATTTGAATCTTGGACTCCGGAATTCACTTTAGCGTGTCACCGTCTTATTCAGCGTGCTGCCATTCAAATGAAAAGCGCCGGACGCAACCAAATCAGCGAGGGAAGTCTTCTTGTCTCGCTCTTTTATGAACAAGATTCCCATGCGACTTTTGCCCTGGCTCGCCAGGGTCTTACTCAATTTGATATCATCAACTACATTTCTCACGGAATTACCAAGGATGGAAAAGAACACGATATTCCACCCGCAGCAGCCCCTCGCCCGACTGAATTTCAGGGGGAAGGTTATGAGGAAGGCCGCGGTTCTCCTCTAGAAAGCTTCTGCGTGAACCTGAATGAAAAAGCCAAACAAGGAAAACTCGACCCCTTGATTGGCCGTGCGGATGTCCTTGAGCGAACCATTCAAGTTCTTTGCCGTCGCACGAAAAACAATCCTCTTTTGATTGGCGAACCTGGTGTTGGAAAAACAGCGATTGCCGAGGGACTGGCGCAGAAAATTGTTCAGGGAAGTGTTCCTGAAAAACTGAAACACGCGGTGATCTATTCTCTTGATCTCGGAGGATTACTTGCGGGAACAAAATTCCGTGGTGATTTCGAAGGCCGCTTAAAAGCCGTCGTTAAAGATATCTCCAAACGCCCGGGTGCCATCTTGTTTATCGACGAGATTCACACCATCGTGGGGGCCGGAGCCACCAGTGGTGGCTCTATGGATGCTTCGAACTTGTTAAAGCCCGCCCTAGCGAGCGGTGAGATCAGTTGCATCGGCTCCACGACTCACAGTGAATACCGTCAGTATTTTGAAAAAGACCGCGCCCTCAACCGTCGCTTTCAGAAAATCGACATCAATGAACCGTCCCGTGAAGATTGTGTTGAGATCCTGAAGGGTCTGCGTAAATCCTATGAAGATTTTCATGGTGTGAAATTTTCTGATGAGGCTTTGCGGGCCGCTGTCGAACTTTCGCAAAAGCACATTCACGGTAAACTTCTACCGGATAAAGCTATCGACGTTCTGGACGAGGCCGGAGCCCATTTCAGATTGAAGTATGAAAACGCCGAAGATATCAAGATTGATACCGCCGAGATTGAGGAAGTCATCGCGAAGATGACAGGTCTTCCTATCGCAACGGTTTCTTCAAGTGAAAAAACTCAGCTTAAGGACCTTGATAAAAAACTAAAAGCTCTGATCTTCGGTCAAGACGAAGCCATTGATCGCTTGGTCGCCAACATCAAGTTTGCGCGCAGCGGTTTAGGACGTCCGAACAAACCCATTGGAAGCTTTCTCTTCACGGGTCCGACAGGAGTGGGTAAAACCGAAGTCTGCCGCCAACTCGCACAAATCATGGGAGTTCATTTTGAACGCTTTGATATGAGCGAATACATGGAAAAACATGCAGTCGCTCGTCTGGTCGGAGCGCCTCCGGGATATGTCGGCTATGAAGAAGGCGGACTTCTGACCGAAGCCGTCACAAAACATCCTTACGGTGTTCTTCTTCTGGACGAAATCGAAAAGGCCCATCCCGATGTCACGAATGTTTTGTTACAAGTCATGGATGCGGGACGCTTAACGGATAGCAATGGTCGGGTCGCTGATTTTAAGAATGTGATTTTAGTAATGACTTCCAATGCCGGGGCCTTAGAAACTTCGCGGGGCACCATCAGCATGGTTGAAGAAAATCGCAGTTCGTTATCTATGGATGCCATTAAAAAAGCGTTCTCTCCTGAGTTTATCAATCGTTTGGATGCCGTGGTTTCTTTCCGCGATCTGAGCGAAGAGATGGTGCTAAAGATCACTCAGAAATTCGTCGATGAGCTAAAAATGACTTTGCTTGAGAAAAAAGTTGAATTGAACGTTTCTCAAGACGTGATTAAGTGGCTTATGAAAAAGGGCTATGACAAAGTCTACGGTGCTCGTCCCCTGGCCCGCTGTGTAGATGAACATCTGAAAAAAGCTCTGGTTGATGAACTTCTTTTTGGACGACTGGTCGACGGTGGACGTGTCAATGTGGAACTGGAAAAGGATATTTTAAAGTTCCATTTTAGCACCACCCAAAACGGAACTGGGCAAAAGAATCAGAAACAACCTGTCACGACGTGATGTGATAGCATTGACATTCCTTTTAGAGTTATCATTATTAGTAGTGACTCTAAAAGGAGTGTTCTTAAATGGCATTTTTAAAACGCATCGGTTTATTTGTTCTCACCAATATCCTGGTCATGGTGACCATCGGAATCGTTTGGTCCCTTGTCAGCCGCTTCCTAGGACTTGCGGGTCTTAACTCTTACATTCCCTTCTTGATGGCCTTCTGTCTTGTCTGGGGTATGGGAGGAGCCTTCATTTCTTTGCTGATGTCCAAATGGATGGCGAAGATGTTCCATGGGGTCAAAGTTATTGAACCCAACAATCCGAATCCAGAACTGCGTGCTTTGGTCAACAAGGTTCACGAATTAGCTCGTCGTGCACAACTTCCTAAAATGCCTGAAGTGGGTATTTATGAGTCTGTCGACATCAACGCTTTTGCGACGGGACCTTCGAAGAGCAATTCTTTGGTTGCCGTTTCAACAGGACTTCTGCAAAGAATGAACGACAAGGAAGTGGAAGGTGTTTTAGCTCATGAAGTGGCTCACGTTGCCAACGGGGACATGGTCACAATGACTTTGATTCAAGGTATTGTGAACGCCTTTGCGATGTTCTTCTCTCGTATTTTGGCAAACCTGGTCGCCTCCAACGTCGAAGAAAGATATCGCGAGATCGTGCGCTTTGCCGTAACAATCTTGGGAGACATCGCCTTCACATTGTTGGGATCTATCGTCGTGAACTACTTCTCACGCCGTCGCGAATTCCGTGCTGATGCCGGTGGAGCCAAGTACTCCTCCCGTGAAAACATGATCGCGGCCTTGCAAAAACTTCGCTCGGTCTATGATCTACCGATCCCCCCCGAAGAGGGCGCGACAGCCACTCTGATGATTTCTAACCGCGACAAAGGTGGATTGGCGAAACTTTTCATGACCCATCCTCCTCTGGAAGTTCGCATTCAAGCTCTTCAAAGTGGTCGCATCTAAGCGGCCACTTTCCCTGCGGCTTAACGCGCTCTAAGTCTGTAAGCGGGTTGTTCTTTTATTCAAAAAGGCGTAGCCTAATCAAGCTATGCCTCGTTTTATGATCGCCCTTTCATTTATATCTGTTCTTATGGGTTGCGCGACGACTTCGCGTTTTGACACGCGTATCGACAAGCGCTTAACACCTCCTCCTCCGCCCTTCTTGGGAAAATGGAAGATGGTATCGCCGAGCGATCTTGAGAAGCTTGAGGTCGGAGCCAAAGAAGACAATATCCGCTGGTGGAAAACCTACACATTGTCTATCTTAACAAAACAAAAAAATCCTCAAGGGGCCTGCGAGGGATTTAAAGCTCTCTCGGCAGAGCAGGACTTCCCTTTGCACGATTTGGCTTTATTGCGCGCCTACGAAGTTTGCCCAGAAAAAGAAAGTCTTATCGAGCTTCCCGGACAAGTCGCCCCTTGGTATCGCGATCTTTATGTCGATATCAAACTGAAAGAGGCGCTCAGTTCGGAAGACCTCAAAGACGACCTTTCGGCCTATCTTGAAAAAGCGCGTTTAGAAAGTAACAAGAAAAACAAAGAAGATCTTTTCCAAAAAGCTCTTCAAACCGCGCAAAAGCTGGAACTCAAAGAGGAGATCAGCCAGGTTCAGGCGCAACTTTACAAAAATTCTCCGCGCCTCAATCCCCTTCCAGGTTTTAAAGAATTAAGCTCGGTCGCGGCCGACTATCGCTTTCATCGGGATTTTGACAACGCCTTTAAAACATATAAAAAAATTCTTAGCTCCAAACAAGCTAGCACGGACGATCAATTTCAAAGCCTGAAGAACATTCGTCAAACCTATAAAGTCGCGCAACAACGCACGGATTACATCAATGCCACGGCCGACCTTGTGAATTGGGCGAAAAAGGAATTTCAAAGCAACAAGAAAGACCGTCGAGCGATCTCGCGCTACCATGATGCACAAGTTCTCTTTGCTAAAACACTGTGGACGGAAGATCAGACTTCGCGAGCGGTGCAGGTTTTAAATGAAACTCACCGCCTTTTGCGGGGACTTTACCCCATGGATGAGGTCTACTTTATCCTGGGCCGTATTGATGAAGAAAAAGGCAACTTTCCGAAAGCTCTTGAGTACTTTGAAGCCAGTTATCAACAGCCCGTCAGTCTTCCAGGACTTCGCGACAAGATCGCGTGGTTAAAATCCTGGAACTACTACAAACTGCAAAAATGGGACGAGGCCAAAACCAGTCTTGAGCAAATGAAGTCCCTGGTGAAAGATCCGTCGGATCTGGCGCGAGCGCGCTTTTGGTTGGCCCGCGCGCTTGAAAAGCTGGGAGAAAATGCCGCAGCCACCGCAGAACTTCAAACGCTCGTGAAAGAAGATCCTCTCGGTTATTACGGAGTCCTGGCTGTACGTGAGTTAAAACAAAACTATGCGCCCCTGAAAGTCGACAACAAGGAACTACAAGGTTTAAGTCTTCTGGGTGTCAGCGAACTGGCTCCGCAGACTCGCCTCACTACAGAGTGGCTTATCGCAGTGAATGAAAAACCTTTCGCGGAAAAAGTTCTTAACAGCGCCGTGGAAGATCTGAAAAAACGAAATATCACCTCTGAAGAAACATGGTTGGCAGTTTCCTCTGGCTATGCGCGCACGGGCCTTTACCTTCCCCTCTTCTCGGCATTGGGGGCTTTGCAGCCCGAGGTGAAAGATCGCCTTCTGAACGACCATCCCGATCTTCTCTTTCCTCAACCTTTTAGCGAAATTATTCTGGCCGCCTCCCAAAAAAGTGGCACGCCCCAAGAATTTATTTATTCTATCATTCGCCAGGAGTCCGCTTTCAATCCTGAGGCGCGCAGTCCGGCCGACGCTTTTGGTTTGATGCAACTTCTGCCGAGCATCGCCAAACAACTCGCTAAACAAAACGACTTGGAATACCGTGAGGCCCTGGATCTTTTTAAACCCGAGATCAATGTGCCCTTGGGAGCTTTCGAACTTAAATCTTTAATGAAAAAATATAATAACCAATTTATTCTGGCGGTCTCAGGATACAATGCCAACGATTCTGCCATTCGTGGGTGGTTGAAAACTCGCTATCGTGACGACTCTGTCGAATTTATCGAAGAAGTTCCCTATGAAGAAACTCGCGCCTATATCAAACTTGTCATGCGGAATTACGTCTTTTATCAGCGGCTTTTGAATTCAGACAAAAGCATCGCCTTCCCGGAAGAGCTTCTGGCACTCAAGAAATAAACACGCCCTAAAAATCGCCCCAGTTGTCTCACTCTGAGACAACTTCCCCTGCGAAAGTCAGGTCTAGAACCTTAAGAATACCCCCGCTTCTCCGATAAGACAGAGTGGAGAAAGGGGAATACTTCATGTCTTCTCGCAAATTGTGGATTGCAGCTGGCTGTGTTGGTTTGGTGTTTTTTGGCGGGTTAGGTCTTTACCTTTACTCGACTGAGCCTTCTCCTTCTCGTACCCAAAGCTCGAACAAAAAAGATTCTAGCCGTCTCCTGGAAAATTCTTTCATCACCTCCAAAACTGATAAAGTTGAAGATGAACCCAGTGCTCTTTTTAATGATCCTGCAATCAGCCAAGCCTGGGGACTCAAAAAATCCGACGCCGCCCGTGCCTGGTCGGTGACCAAGGGCAGTCGTGATATTGTCATTGCCGTGATCGACACGGGCATTGACATCAAACACGAAGACCTTGCCAGCAACCTTTGGCGCAACCCCGGAGAAACGGGAAAAGACGCTCAAGGGCGCGACAAAGCCACCAACGGCATTGATGATGACGGCAACGGTTTCGTGGATGATGTCTATGGCTGGAACTTTGTTTCCAACAACAACAAGCTTGATGACAATCATGGGCACGGCACTCATATCGCGGGAATCATAGGTGCAGAAGCCGGAAACGGAAAAGGCATCACAGGAATTGCCCCCGAAGTGAGTTTGATGGTTCTTAAATACTACGACCCCAAAGTGGCTGGCACTGACAATCTCAAAAACACGGTCGCCTCTATTCGTTACGCCGTGAAAATGGGTGCAAATATTATCAATTATTCCGGAGGCGGAACCGAGTTCTCTCAAGAGGAACATGACGCCATTGCTGAGGCCGAGAAAAAGGGAATTCTTTTTGTCGCGGCGGCGGGAAATGAACGCTCCAACTCGGATCAACACCACTACTACCCTGCAGACTACAAACTTCGCAATATTATCTCTGTGACAGCTATTGATCCGTCCACACAAGTCTTGGCCTCTTCAAACTATGGAGTTGAGACCGTAGACATCGCAGCTCCAGGGCAAAACATCTTGTCCTGCCTTCCTGGAAACGCTTACGGTTATATGACAGGCACTTCACAAGCCACCGCTTTTGTGACGGGAGCCGCAGCCCTGGTGATGGCGCACAAACAGTCTTTCAAAGCTGAAGATGTTAAGAAGTACATCCTGGCGACGGGAGATGCACAAACGCAGTTAGCCTCAAAAACACGCACGTCACGACAACTTAATCTCTACAAGTCACTGACGATCCTAGATCAAGGTGTGTCGGCCTCTGGAGTTATTGCCGTCAATACTCAGAATATGAAACAGTTCACCGCCGACCCCAATGATAAAAATTCCCGTGCCACAGCGGCTGCGGAAGAAGGCGTGGACCCGAATGCTCGTGAAATGAGTCACTTCGGTCGCTCCCTTATCGATGCCATGGGCGGAAATAAAAATCGCCCGACAAAACTGGGAACCAAGCAAGAGGGTGAAGGGTTCTAGTAACTTGCGAGTCATTCAAAACACTCAAGGATCCAAAACCAAAAGTATTCTCGACATTCTCTCATTAATCTACTAAGTTCAGAAGTTAATGAAAATATGTTTACTTATCTTGATAAATCTCGCCTTGTCGTCGGCATATGCCTCTGAGGTTGACTAAGAGAGGGCTTGTAGAATGAAGTCAATGATCACAGCACTAATTCTGACATTTACGGTGGCCTGTTCTTCCCTGCCGCCGACTTCTTCACGGTTATCATTAACCCAGATTGACAGTTTAAACTTAATGAATCTCAACACTGTCACTGCAAAAAAAGAATTAGGTGCCCCAGATATAAAAGACTACACGGACAGTAGTCATCAAGAGGAAACCTGGCTTTATCTTGCCGGAGAACCTAAAACCACTCGGCTATCATTAATTTTTAATGCGGCAACCGGGAATATTATCTCTGCACATTGGTTTATGGATGATCGGGAGCCAGAGTCTGAACTTAATAGACTCATAAAAAGATACCCGAAGGCGTCGTTTGACATAAAAAATCCCACAAAAAAAGAGAGTATTTACGGCCCATCTCTCTTCTATCAATCATCCACAACACCCTTAACTATTATTGTCGATGAACGGACAAACAGCGTCAGCGCGATGTCGTGGACAGCTAATCCGAGTTTAACTCCGAGCGGAAGAAAACCTACAAGTCACTAAATTATCATTATCTATCCAGGATACGAAATTCCACCTACAACTCAAAAGTCAGGACGGGAGGCTTGGAGGTATTGATGACCTCCTTGTGCTCGATCCATCTGCGCTGACTCTCGGAATAATATTGAATCACAAGAACATCTTGATCATAGACTTTGAAACCATTTTGAATGGTTAAACTATCAATGAGTCGTCCATTGACAGCGACTCTCAAGGATTTTCTATCTTTGAAGTTATCAAATCTTAGCAAAATGGATTTGCTGTACACTCTCTGCGCAGGGACCGCAGAAGACGCCAGTTCCCTCTGTCCAGACGAAAGAAGCTCGGGATGTCGGCGATAATACCAGCCTCCAATGGCCGCGATCACCATGAGTCCCGCCAAAGGCATGGCCCAGTTGGATTTTTTAGGTTCTTTGGTGAGCACATCATACAGCGTGATCTGTTGAGGCATTGAGGTCTTTCCTGCTGACGAAGAAGTCAGAGGTCCCTCCATAACAACCCGTGATTCCGTCGCGGCCCCCTGAGGAATCGGAATATCTTTGGTGAACTCTCCCAGAGCCTGGGCGAAATCTTTCTTATCATAATTGGCATCTAGAGCCTTCAGACGAGTCTCCATGATACTTCGCAGGCGCAAGGCCGACACACGCTGGGACGGGTCCGGAGCCAACATCAATTTCAAGACATCCCCGTCTTCACTGCCGACGTTTAAAAGACGCGTCTCCAGGTCTTTGTTCGACCAAGCATCCAATGTTTTAATCAACTCAACTTCATTCAGATGTTCAAAAAAGCGCTTCCCCGAAAGCAGTTCATAGAAAACGATTCCTAACGAAAAGATATCCGAAGCCGGGGTTAAATTTTCACCGCGCACTTGTTCGGGGCTCATGTAGGCATACTTGCCTCGCACGGAGCCCACCTTCGTCAAAGACTCACTCTCTCGTGACTTGGTGATCCCAAAGTCGATGATCTTTACGTCACCGCTGTGGCTCACCATAATATTGTGAGGGCTCAAGTCCCTATGTATGCACACCTGATCTTCTTTGATGACCGAAAGCTCGCCGTGCAAATAAGAAAGCCCCAGGGATGTTTCAGCCAAGAGATAATACGCCATGGTTGCAGGGAAAATCAGATCATCTCGCTCAACAACTTTCATGATGTCGCGAAGATTCACGCCATCAATATACTCCTGAACCAGATACAGACTATCCTGGTCGGTGCCCATTTCAAACGTGCGAACTAAATTGGGATGATGAAACGACAAAGAAAGTTTTGCTTCGCGAAGAAACAGCTTTGAGTAATACCACTTGTCACCGGCGTTAGCTGTCACCTTTTTTATGACAAACACTTGAGACGAGCGGTCCCCTATCTTTTTCGCCAAAAAGATATCTGCCATCCCGCCTGAGGCTAAGGGTTTAATAATTTGAAACTGTCCGACCTGTTCCACTACAAGCTGCTTCCTCGTAGAGAACTATCGGAAATATGAGGATTTTCTTTATGAGATGGGACCTGGACTCGACGAAGGCTGGACTACTGGGCAG
>JAHRXB010000271.1 GCA_019104905.1 Bdellovibrio sp. | reverse complement strand
GGTTCGGGAACAACCTGGCACGATCGCGGTGGGGCGAAAAAATCCGACACGGAAGACTTCTACGGGACTATCAACATTTTAGGAGCCACAGCACGCGCCAATATCTTCTATAAAGGAGTTAACATCCAAGCCGAGTTTGGTTTTTACGGAGACTTCGCCATGGTCAAGTCCTGGGCGTTGAATGACTTCCAAGGAAGCGGAGGCAGCCTTGAGGAACAATTTGGTGTCGTCAGAAAGCGTGGTTACTATTGGGGCTTAGGCACAACCACTCTGGCCGCCTTATCCGCTGAAAGAGGTCGCATTAAAGCCGGCTATGAAATGCAGATGTCTTCAGCGACAGACATCAAAGACCGTCATCGCAATCAAGGCGACGCAACAAATCCCGCGGACTTCAAAGACTCGTTTGTTTCTCATCGGGTTTACGTGAAATTCCGTATCACGCAGAATTTAAGCTTCCAATTATCCCAAGAGATGATTGTGCGCCAAGGCTCAGTCAACGGACAAGAATCCCCGCGAGGAACTGAACATCGCACCATGGGAACTCTTGTTTATCTTTTCTAAAAAAACTACCTACCGAGGCGGGCCCTGCAAGGCCTGCTTCAAGGCCGCAAAGGCTGGTTTATGAAAGGGCTGCCCTAAAGCAATCTCAATAAACTGTAAAGCGGCCGGGGCCGTTTTGGGATGCGGGTTGTTGGGTGACTCCATGACAATCTCAGAAAAACAATCCGCCAAGGCCACCACGCGGGCAAAGGGGTTGATCTTAATATCGCGCAAGCGTCGTGGATATCCTTGCCCCGGGGCATTTTCATGATGCTCTAAAACAATCGCAATAATGTCATCAGAGATAGACGGCATACTTCTCAATATCTCAACACCGCGATAGACATGGGATTCATAGACGGCGGCCTGATCGCGAGTCATTGCATGCCTTGGCATTTCCAAGATCTCGTCGGGAAGCTCTTTCATTCCCACGTCATGCAACAAAGCCCCGAGTGCTAATTTCTCTAAATTTTGTGCCAAGGTCCACTTCATAGAACGAGCAATAATCACAGAGATCGCCGACACCATCATCGAGTGGCGAATCAGATCGTCGTTGAGGTTCGACATCATCATGATGACAGCCGCAATGTCGGGTTTATTTTCCACTAAGGTTTGAATGGATTTACTGACGATTTTAGAGTGCTCCAAAGTCTGATGATCAAACCCCAGATGCTCAATCTCTTTAAAAATAGAGTCCGCCGCTTTGGAAAGAAAGACGGTTTTCTTTTCCTGACTGATTTTATCACTGTCTAAGACAATTCCCGCAACAGTCAAAGTCTGCCCGACACATTTGTGATAGTCGGCTTTTCGCACATAGAGCCATTCCGCTTTTTCGGGAAAGTGCATTTGGTCAAAACGAACGATGGCTCCCTCTTTGAGAATCATCACATATCTAGACTCAGAGAGTTTTAAAAAAATATCCACCGGCACCTGCGTGCCGACGATGAATTCATCCCGAGAAACTGCAACGTAATCTTCCTGATCATTTTTCATATCCATCTGTGGCTTATCGGATCATCTTCTTAGCAACTAGAGATGATGACTCAATTTGGGACGCTTTAATGCCACAATTATTTTAAAAATCGCGATTGCAACGCTTTCAGCTTTTCCTGCGAAAGGCCATACTCCATCGCAAAATAATTTTCGATGTTCTGATAGCGGTTTTCAATCTCTGCAAAAGAGGAATGCAAGAAGCTCTCCTGGGCCGCCATCATATGTTCAAAACGCTTCAAAGCTTTGGCGCTCAAAAGATGCTCTACCTGATTAAGCAGCTTCACTTTGAAAGGGTGAAGATTTTTATCTGTCAGCAGGTAATCATGCAAAACAGTCTCTTTATCGACCCCTAAAGCCAGCAACAACAAAGCCGACCCTACTCCTGTTCGATCTTTTCCCACCGCGCAGTGATGAAGCAAGGCTCCTTTTTCTAGGGACTCCATTTTTTGAAAAAGATTTTTGTAGGCGGAGTTCCCGAAAGGAAGGTTTTGATAAAGAGTCTCCATGTAATCCGCAGGCAAGGCTTCCAAATGTTCCGAAGCAAAAAAGTCTTTCCCAGAAGCTTTGGTCACATGAGTTGGAGGATTCGCGGGGCAGCACTCATAATGAACACCACTCCATAACACGTCCTTGTCTTTTTCAGATTCATGACGATCGCGATAATCAATGACGTACTTCACTGACAGTGATTCCATTTTTTGGCAATCTTGAGTCGTTAATCCCGACAACGAACCAGAACGAAAGAAATGTCCCTTTTTGACCTGGCGTCCATCTGCCGTCGCGTAACCACCCAGATCTCTAAAATTAATTCCACCTTCTAAGGTCATGACTTCTCCTAAAAGAACCATCATACCAGGCTTTCCCCTATTGACAAGATGAGGGATTCCCATAAAGCTGAGCACATGAAAGCAATTCTCACTATTTTATTTCTAACAGGTATCTTTTCCCCTCCGGCCCTGGCTAAAAACGACTTTCAGTTGGCTTGTTCCGATGAGACACCGACTTTGGGCGTTGTTATTCGCGAAGTTCCTGAAGATCAAACAGTGGTTACAGAGCTTTTCGCTTTCCAAGGAATGAAGGTCATTTATCCAAGCCTTGCGAATTTCCCTAGCTACTTACGCTTTGAATGGCCCCGCCAGAACTGCCAAAAATTTGAGGCCTATGCCATGAAGTGTGAACACACCTCCGAGATTCAAACAATCGAGGGTCATCGCGTTCAAGCGCTCTCGATGGAGTCTTTTAACAAGATCGAACAACGTGATGGCCAACAGGTCCTACTCAGAAAAACTCTGCTGCGCCTGAGTGTTGACGGCGTGACTCACGAAATTCACGGAGAATTCAGTGAACTTCAATGCTCAGACTCTGGGGTCTTCCGTTCAGAACCAGAGTCGACGTAAGATTTCTGAGCATCCTCTTTAAGAACCTGCGCCAACTGATCCATACCCAAACGTGAAACATCCAGATAAAGATTCGCATCGTTACGAACCTTGAACTGCTCCTGAAGCATAAGCTCATCATGTCGGCGGAAACGCTCCACCATCTGGCGAGCCCGAGCTGCGGGAATCCCCAAATCCACCAAGAGGTCTCCAGTTAAAATCAAACTGGAATCCAAAGTTTCTCGCCGTATATGTTCTACATCTAAAGCCATCAACTCAAAGACATGTTGCCGATTGCGGGCCCGGGCATAAATTTTCAGATGAGGATATTCTTGACGAACCATCTCGGCAATCTGAGTGGCCGTCATCATGTCATCTACAGCAATGACGAAGTATTGCGCCTTCTTAGCGCCGGCCGCCTCTAGGATCTCCTTGCGAGACGCATCTCCGTAATAAACTTTAAAGTTAAAGCGACGAAGAAGCTCGATCTGTTCAATATCGTGATCGATGGCGGTAAAACCAATCCCCTGGCTCCGTAACATACGACCAAAAATCTGACCAAAACGACCAAAACCGGCAATGATGATCTTATTGTCGCTGTCCTCAATGTGATCATATTTTTGCGGAGGTCGCTTTTTCATCCAAATGCTTTGAATTTTCTCGTCCACTAAAATAATGAACGGACTCAGAATCATCGAAAGAGTAATGATCAAAGTCAGTGTCTGAGTCCATTCCAACGATATCACTTTCGCACTTTGGCCCACGCCGAAAATGACAAAAGCGAATTCTCCCCCTTGGACAAGATAGGAAGAAAGACGGCGCGAGGCCTCACGGGGAAGTTGCATAATTCGACCCACACCAAAAATCACCAGTCCCTTCAAACCCATATACAAAACGGCGAGCGCCAAAATAGTCAATGGCCGTTCAAGAATAAGACTGAGATTCACTGCCATACCGACCGAGACAAAGAAGAGCCCCATCAAAAGCCCTTTAAACGGCTCCAGATCTGCTTCCAACTCATGTCGATATTCCGACTCTGACAAAAAGACCCCGGCCAGGAAGGCCCCCAGAGCCATTGAAAGTCCCACGTGCGCCATCAGATAAGACACGCCCATCACAATGAGCAATGTGACACCCGTAAAAAGTTCGCGACTGCGCAGACTCGCCACCTGACGCAAAAAGGGCCCCAGCAACGTTCGACTAAAAATAGCAAAACCGATAAAGGCAAAAAGAAAGGCTCCCCACTGAACCGACGCCGTGCTTGCGGAATTAAGACCAAGACTGGGAATAATAGCTAGCGCGGGAATCGCAACCACGTCTTGCATTAACAAAATCGCGAAGGACGCACGTCCAAATTCCGTATTAAGAACTTTCTTCTCACTTAAGGACTGCAAAGAAAATGCGGTCGACGACAATGAAAGCGCAAAACCGACAACCGCACTTGCCGCCCCCGAAAGACCAAAGAGATGCGCAACGAAGGCAAAGACGATCGAACCAAAAAGAATCTGCAGCCCACCAAACCCCAGAAGAGTTTTCCTTAAAGACCAAAGTTTTTTGGGCTGCAACTCTAAGCCGATTAGAAACAAAAGAAATACAACGCCGAACTCTGACAAACTTTGCGTGTATTTGACATCCGTGACGAGCCCTGACATCTGTGGGCCAATCAGAATACCCGCAGCCAGATATCCTAATATGCTCCCCAGCCCCATTCTCTGAAACAAAGAAACCAGCAATACGGAAGAGCCAAGAAAAACGATGACGGGCAATAACGGAGTGTGAGTCATTTGCTCAGCCTAGCAAAACACCCCTGCGAAGGGTAGTATCAGTTTGACATCATCTTCAATGTCCTTATCATCAGAGGGGAAGCTTGGTGCACCGTCGTCTAGGAGGACCCATGAGAAAGGGTGTTTGCGTTTCTATTTTAAGCCTCGTGGTCATGCTCATAACCGCCTGCGCAGGCATGAAGGTGATTGACCCTAGTGAACCCAACAACAAGGGCACGTTGGCTCTGGATATGAGCAGTGGCAGTCCTAAACTCGTTGCCACTTACACTTGCAAGTTAAAATCCATGGGCAACCGTTTTTATGCCGTCGCAAAAACCGAAGAAGAAGCCCGCAAAGAAGTGGCCGCAAAGTGCCGCGATCGAACACTGCTGTCTATCTGTGAAGAAGACAAGATAGAGTGCGAGAAAAACTAAGTCTTTTTGTATCTCATCAGCCCCCCTTGCCTTAAGCCTCTGGTCTATAGATATTGCAGTTCTAGGAGGCCCCATGAAAGCACTTATCTATCGTGGACCAGGCAAAAAAGAATGGGCGGAAGCGCCCCGCCCCACCCTGACTAAACCCACAGACGCTATCGTCAAAGTTTTTCATACAACCATCTGAGGAACGGACCTGCATATTCTTAAGGGCGACGTCCCCGCTGTCACCGATGGGCGTATCTTGGGGCACGAGGGCATCGGCCTCATTGAAGAGGTGGGAGAGGCCGTCGCCAACTTCAAAAAAGGCGATCGCGTGCTTATTTCGTGCGTCACCTCTTGCGGGCGCTGCTCCTACTGCAAAAAACAACTCTATGCACACTGCCAGGATGGTGGATGGATTTTGGGGCATAAAATCAACGGAACCCAAGCCGAGTATGTTCGCATTCCCCACGCGGACAACAGTCTTTACCTCGCACCTAGCGGGGTCGATGATGCCGCTTTACTGATGTTGAGTGATATTCTTCCTACTGGATTTGAAATTGGCGTTCTTTCAGGTCAAGTCAAGCCGGGCGACACGATCGCGATCATCGGCGCTGGCCCTATCGGAATGGCCACATTGCTCACTTCAAAATTCTATGCTCCCGCGCGCACCTTTATGGTGGACCTGGATGATAGTCGCTTAGAAACCGCCAAGAGATTCGGCGCCACCGATTTGGTTAATTCAGGACGAGAAAAAGCCGTCGACAGAATTCTTAGTATGACCGACGGTGTGGGAGTGGATGTTGCCATTGAGGCCGTGGGCATCCCCGCCACTTTTGATATCTGCCAAAAAATCATCAAACCGGGAGGCCATATTGCCAACGTGGGTGTTCACGGAAAAAGTGTGGAGCTTCATCTGGAAGAGCTTTGGATCAAGAACATCACCCTCACAACGGGACTTGTTTCAACCTACAGCACACCTATGCTGCTCAACACGGTCAAATCCAAAACGATCGCCCCCGAGCAACTGGTCACTCATCGCTTCAAAATGAATGACATGCTGAAGGCCTATGAGGTCTTTGCGAACGCCAGTAAAGAGAAATCCATGAAGGTTTTGATTTCGGCGGAGTAAGAAGGCTTAGAGTCTGCAAAAGTAGCTAGGATCGGTTCCCGCTGCATCACGGATTAAACACGCAGCGGAAGCCGATGATAATACCCGAGCCCCCCGCGTTGGAATTCAGCTTGGCCGAAAACACGCCCGAGTACTTATCGTCAACGTACCCCCCACCCCGATAGACGGCACCGCCCGATCCGCCATAGATCTGACCTATGCCTTGATTAGAATCCAATAATGG
>JAHRXB010000266.1 GCA_019104905.1 Bdellovibrio sp. | reverse complement strand
CGTTCGCGCCGTGAACAACGTCAGTTACAAAATTGACCGCGGCCAAACTTTAGGAATCGTAGGCGAATCCGGCTGCGGGAAATCCGTGACCTCATACTCTTTAATGAGACTCATTGAAAAGCCCGGCAAAATCTCTGGTGGCCAAGTGCTTTTGAACGGCCGCGACCTCCTGCAACTTTCCGAGAGTTCCATGGAGGAAGTTCGTGGTGGCGAAATGGCCATGATTTTCCAAGAACCCATGACTGCTCTGAACCCTGTTCTGACCATCGGCTATCAGATGGACGAACAAATTATGAAACACAAAAAGTGCTCTCCCAAAGAATCTCGGGAGCGCGCCATTGAGATGTTGCGTTTGGTGGGCATTCCTTCCCCTGAGCAGCGCTACGAGTCCTACCCTCACCAGCTTTCTGGCGGGATGAGACAGAGAGCCATGATTGCGATGGCTCTTTCTTGCGACCCGACGTTTTTGATTGCGGATGAGCCAACCACCGCCCTGGACGTCACCATCCAGGCGCAGATTTTGGAGCTCATCCAGAATCTACAAGAAAAATTCAATATGACCGTCCAATTCATCACCCATGATCTTGGCGTGATCTCGGAAATCTCAGATCGCGTGATGGTCATGTATGGCGGGCAAACCTGTGAACAGGCTGACACGCAAGAATTGTTTTTAAACCCTCGTCACCCCTACACGGCGGCCTTGATTGCTTCGCGGCCCAAGTTTGGAGAGCGAGTTCAGCGCCTCACGACCATCGAAGGCAGCGTCCCCGCTCCGTTTGAACTTCCGAAAGGTTGTCCTTTTGTGAACAGATGCTCGCGCGTAAAAAGCGAGTGCGCGGGAATCAAGCCTCCTCTTGTTGAAATCAAACCAGGCCACACCGTGGCTTGCTTCAATCCTCTTTAGTGTCAGGAAAAAGACTCATGAGTGAAATTATTCTTGAAGCAAAAAACATTAAAAAACACTTTCCCATTCGCAAAGGCCTTCTGCTTCGCGAAGTTGCCAGCGTCAAAGCCGTGGACGATGTCTCTTTGGTGGTTCGCAAAGGGGAAACTTTAGGTCTTGTCGGCGAATCCGGGTGTGGCAAATCCACTTTGGGCAGAACCTTGATCCGCCTTTACGAACCCACCGGGGGTGAGATCACTTTTGATGGTCAGGATTTTTTAAACCTCAAAGGTGAAGATCTTCGTAAAAAACGCAAAAACATGCAGATGATCTTTCAAGATCCTTATGCCTCTTTAGATCCTCGCATGACCGTCGGCCAGATCATCCGCCAACCTATGGATATCCATGACGTGGGGACCGCCGCTGAAAGAACACAACGTGTTTTAGAACTTATTGAGCTGGTGGGACTTCGTAAAGCCCACGTCAACCGCTATCCCCATGAGTTTTCCGGGGGCCAACGTCAGCGTATCAGCATTGCCCGAGCTATTGCCCTGAACCCTGAACTCATTATTTGTGACGAACCCGTCAGTGCTCTGGATGTTTCCATCCAAGCGCAAATTCTGAACCTTCTCAAGGATCTGCAGGAAAAGCTGAGCCTCACTTATGTGTTTATCTCCCACGATCTTTCCGTGATTGAACACACCTGTGACCGTATTGCGGTGATGTATTTGGGTAAGATCGTCGAGATCGCGTCTCGCGACGACCTCTTCAAAAACCCTCAGCACCCTTACACACAGGCCCTGATCGGCGCTATTCCTCGCGTGGGTCATGGAAAAAAGAAAATGAAGAAATCTTTAAGCGGCGAAGTGCCCAGTCCGATCAACCCGCCTTCGGGATGTTCGTTCCACCCTCGCTGCCCTTATAAAATGGACATCTGCGCTTCGCAAACTCCGACTTTGGAGGGGACGACTTCTCACCAGAAAGCGTGCTGGCTGCAGACAACACCCAAGATGGCGAACGATTGATTTGAATATTAATAACAAGGAGTATGTATGTTGAATAAATTATCGAAGGGGCTCTTGCTAGTTACAAGCTTAAGCTTTGCGACGCCAGCGTTGGCAGCTCCGAGCAATGCGGAACTTAAGATTGGTATTTCGCAAGAATTCGAAACCATGAATCCTTTGATCATGACCATGTCGGCATCGGCTTATATGTATCGTATGATCGGCCGCTCTTTGGTGGTTCTAACTCCTGAAGGAAAATGGGTCGCGCAACTAGCTAAAGAAATCCCTTCTTTAGAAAAAGGCACTGCAAAAATCATCGAAGAAGGCGGCAAAAAGAAGATCTCTGCCACTTGGGAAATCGTTGAAAATGCAAAATGGGGCGACGGCAAACCCGTGATTTGCCAAGATTTCATCACATCCCACAAGATCGCGACCAGCCCCACTGTCAGCGTCGGCGAAAAAGAGCAATGGACTCAAGTAGAAAAAATTGAAATCGACGCCAAGAATCCCAAAAAATGTACTTTCAAATATGAGAAAGCAAAATGGGATTTTTATCAATTAGCGCAGTTCTTCCCTGTTCCGACACATTTGGAGCAAGCGGTCTTTGATAAATATTCAAAGCAAAAAGAGGGCTACGAAAAGAACTCAAACTATGTTCGTAATCCCACCAACCCCGGCCTTTACAACGGTCCTTATGTGATCTCGGAAGTGAAGTTGGGTTCTCATGTGGCTTTCACACCAAACCCACACTTTTATGGAAAACAACCGAACATTAAAAAGATCATTGTTAAGTTGATTCCAAATACCGGAACACTAGAGGCCAATCTTCGTTCTGGCACCATCGATATGATCTCTGTGTTGGGTCTTGATTTTGACCAGGCCTTGGCTTTTGAGAAAAAGACCAAAGCTGAAAACTTACCTTATGTCGTCCACTTTGTGCCTTCTGTGACGTACGAACATATTGACCTTAAGCTCGACAACCCGATCTTAAAGGACGTGCGTGTTCGTAAAGCGCTTCTTTACTCCATCAATCGTGAAGACCTTGTGAAAGCACTTTTTGAAAACAAACAACAAGTCGCTATCCACAATGTGTCTCCGAAGGATCCTTGGTACACAGCAGACCCTAAGATCATCACTCTGTATCGCTACTCCAAGCGCGAAGCCGGAAAACTTTTGGATGAGGCTGGTTGGAAAATGGGAGCCGATGGCTATCGCTCCAAAGATGGCAAAAAGCTTTCTTTGATCTTCCAAACAACAGCTGGCAATAAGACCCGCGAACTGGTTCAAGTTTACTTGCAAAACCAATGGAAACAGGCGGGCATTGAAGTTCTCGTGAAAAACGAACCTGCGCGCGTGTTCTTTGGGGATACGATGTCTAAGCGTAAGTTTGAAGGTATGGCTTTGTTCGCGTGGGTTTCTTCTCCTGAAAACAGCCCTCGTTCTACGGTGTATTCAAAAGCAATTCCAAATTCATCTAATGGCTGGTCAGGACAAAACTTCCACGGCTGGAGCAATCCCGCAGTAGATAAAGATCTTGAGGCTTTGGATCTTGAATTCAACGCGGCTAAACGCGCAGATCTTGTACACAATATTTTGAAGGCTTACACGGCGGAAGTCCCCGTCTTGCCTCTTTTCTATCGCTCTGACATCTCGGTGACTCCGAAGAATTTGAAGAACTACAAGATGGCAGGCCACCAGTTCTACGAAACTAACAACGTAGAAGACTGGAATTTGAACTAACTTATAGGCTGTTGTGGAGGAACCATCATGACCGCATTTATTACTCGCCGTATTTTACAAACACTCGCAGTGATAGTCGTCCTATCCTATGTGTTCTATTATCTGATGAGTTTAATGCCCGGCGATCCTGTGGATATGATGGTGGCCTCCAACCCGAAAATCACCGCAGAAGACGTGGCTCGTTTGAAGTCTCTTTATGGACTGGATCAGCCCACCTATAAAAGATATCTCAACTGGGTCGCGTCCATGTCACAAGGTGATTTAGGTTACAGCCGCACCTATCGAGTGCCGGTGCAAGAGCTTATGGGCCCGCGCCTTTGGAACACCTTTCTTCTGTCTTTTATTTCGCTCACTCTTTCAATCGCCATCGCCGTTCCGCTGGGAGTGATCTCGGCCCTCCGGCCGGGAAGTCGAACGGATTATTTTATGAATCTGTTCTCTTTTGCCGGAATCTCTATTCCCTCTTTTTGGTTGGCGATCGTTTTAATTATTCTTTTTGCCGTGAAGTTCCCCCTTCTTCCTGCGGGAGGAACTCAAACTATTGGCGGAGAACCTCTGGGATTTTGGGCGGACCTCATGGATCGTTCCTTCTACTTAGTCCTTCCCGTTCTGAGCCTCTCGATCCAACAAATTGGTCGCTTTTCGCGTTTCACACGATCTGCGATGCTCGAGGCTATGCGCAATGACTTTATCCGCACCGCTCGCGCCAAGGGTCTTTCACGCAGAGTCGTGATCTGGCAACATGGCTTCCGTAACGCTTTAATTCCTCTTATCACTATTTTGGCTCTTAGCTTTTCGGGACTTTTCTCTGGCGCAATTTTAACAGAGACCGTTTTTGCCTACCAAGGAGTCGGAAAACTAGTTTATGACTCTATCATCGGAAACGACTACAACGTCGCCATGATTTCACTTGTGATCTCAGTGAGTATGGTTTTGTTGATGAATCTGGTGGCCGATATTCTTTATGGATTTGCGGACCCGCGAATTTCTTACCAATAAGGCGATGATGTATGAACTCTAACGAAGTAGCTATGGACGAACTCCAGATTGATACAAATTCATTATCCGCCAAAGATCGCGCAGAGCTTGAAAAAGCTCAACCGATGTGGAAAATGGTTCTCACTCAATTCCTTGACCACAAATTAGCGGTCGTAGGTGCGGTGATCATCCATCTCTTTCTTTTGATCTCGATCTTCGCAGGCCAGATTCGCTCTATCACGGGACTTGATCCCGATGCGCAAAACGTCGCCAATCGTTATCTATCCCCCATGACCACGGCTCAAGTCGGTCAAGATGTTCGCGAAACAGAGGTGGAAAGATATATCAACGCCTTCCCCGAGAGTGCGGATAAAATTCAAAAAGCCCTTCTTGAAAAGGGCTTGGTTCAAGTGGCCGAAGCAGATGCTATTTATGATTTAGCCTCTCGCGATGTTAAAGAGGCGATCTCTTCTTTACAGTCTTTGAATCTTCCCGAGGCCACTGATTTGATTTCAACGTTTAAAAACTTTGAGACCTTCCACTTATTTGGGACAGATGAACTGGGTCGCGACGTTTTCATTCGTCTCGTCTATGGAACTCGCGTTTCTATGGGTGTTGGGGTTCTCGTCGCCATTGCTTCTGCCTTGATTGGTCTTCTGATCGGAAGTTTAGCCGGCTTTTACGGTGGTTTGATTGACACCGTCTTAATGCGTGTCACAGATGCCCTTTTGTCTTTACCGACAATCCCCGTGTTGATCGTCATGGCGGCCATTGACCTTACCAAACTTCCTTGGCTTAAAGCGATCGTCAGCACATCTAATGAGAGCATCTTTAAGATGGTGATCATCCTCTGTTTGTTTTCTTGGATGACCGTCGCGCGCCTGGTCCGTGGAAGTATTTTATCCATTCGCGAAAGAGAATTCGTGTTGGCCGCCCGCACTTTGGGAGCTAAAGACAGCACGATCATCGTACGCCATATGTTCCCGAACGTGATCGCCCCCATGCTGGTTTCAATCACTTTGGGCGTTGGGGAATCTATTTTATTTGAAGCAGCCCTCAGCTTCTTAGGGCTTGGAATCATGCCCCCGACTCCCAGTTGGGGAAATATGCTGAACAACGCTCAAGAGCTGATCTATCAAGCCCCCTTCTTAGCGATTTTACCTGGAATCTTGATCCTTCTCACAACCATCAGCTTCAACTACTTAGGCGATGGTCTTCAAGATGCGATTGACCCTAAGGCAATTCGTCGGTAGCTCACCGCCGACAATTGCCTGTTCATCCCTGTAAAAAACTCCCACCCCCTCCACCCAAGGGGCCTTCTCCTTTGATCCTGGACGGCACGGATCTTGTTATATAGGGGATCGAACGGGGTTTATTTATGAAAACAATCTTCTCCTTTTTCGCTATTATTTTGTTTACCGCTAACGCCTTTACTCAGACGTCGGCGGAACTCACTTGTCGAGCTCAGGCTAAAGAGATCGCCGTACAGACTTATTCGACATGCATTACCGAGGCTCGCAATAACCAGGTTGAGGAAATCCGAAAAAACTATCAAAAGGAACTTTCCGACCTAAAAGCTAAATATGATAAAGAACTCAAAAAAATGGGTGGCGGAAAAAAGGCTAAAACTACAGCCCCTACGGTTAGAGAGGTGCAAGCCCCTCGTCCTGTGAAAGGGATCGCGAAAGAGCTTCCAGGGAAAAGCCCTGTTTCAGCCGAAGCCGCTCCTATTCAGTCGGTCTCTTCAGGCACCAAGGTCGTTGTCGCCGTGGATTCAAATGAGGCCTCTCATCAGCTTGAAAAAGAAGCTGCTGACGCAGATCAGGTCGAAATTATCGACATGCCCACCGAATAAACCCCGTCTTTCCGTTGATTTTCCTCCCAGACAGGTCTAAAAAGTGTAGACTTAAAAAAACTGGGAGGAACCCATGGGTGAGTTTAGCCTTACGCACATTTTGCTTCTTGGAATCATTGCTTTGATCTTTTTCGGTCCAAGCCGTTTGCCACAGTTAGGACAAGGACTAGGAAAAGCCATCCGTGGCTTCAAACAAGGTCTTAATGAAATCGATGTCGACCCTAAAGACATCCACGATCACCAACAGGTGAGCCACCAACAACAACAGAACTCCACACAAACTCAAAAACAAAACGAGAACCAGCGTTCTTAGTTTTTCGTTCTCACCGAACGCTTTGAGATTTCAGTGAAAGACTGACCATCGCCGCACAGTCGATGGTCTTTTTTTATTGATGTCTTTATGAACATTGAGAAGAAATTGGCTTCCCATTTTTTCACTTGAATAAGTATCCCTTCAAAAGATCAACTTCATCGCTCACAGAATCAACAACTAATTGACTGAAGTTTCCTTTTCGAAACAGCAGAAATGTCGACACAAGAGTCACACGTTTATACTTAAGTTCGCCTCTATTACGCCTTAGATCATCTATAGTGTACGTTGTTGTTGCATACGTCGGAATAATTCCCAAAGTTAAAACCGTGAGTCCCATATTCATATAGGTCAATAGCATTGCAGGTCGTCGCTCATATGCGACCGACAAAACAGTTGCATCTCCTTTAAGTTCACCAAAGTCCCTATTGGCGAACCCCACACTTTCAAAGCACTTACTAGATTCAAGTGCCAAACGTATCCACCCCACGGCGTCTACAAACTCCTTATAGCTTTCAGCATCTAGCGTTTTTTCGGGAGTAACCAGCACGGAGCCATGCTTTTCGCATACAACTTCTTGAGCCGCGGGAGGTACTGCTCCATTCGGGAGATATGTCGCACATCCTCCAAGAGACCATAGCACTGAGATTAAAATTAGCTTTTCCAACGCATCCCTGTCTTATAAAAAACAATTTGTAGTTTATTGTATGTATTGAAAGTTGCAAGCGGATTGATCTATCAAAATGAGTCATCAAAGTAATAGGGACCTAACACCACCACATCTCGCTTTTTTTAGCTTTGCTAAATTCTATATTTTGTCTTTTTTCTCTGTGGCAATTTCTTTTAGGATAATTTCAGCTGTCTTCGCAACAATGACTGTATCCCAATAGTTGGGCATATCATAAACCTTTCGAGCTTCCTCTCTTTGAGAAATCTCTTCACCCCAGTAAAAAATTGCAAACCATTGCTTAATAGGTTGCTCATGTTCTGCGCTACTTTTTATTTCCCCTTCATGCGAGATCGAGTATGTCGTATTAACATTTACCTCACCCCAATAAGGCACTATTCCTGCTGTAAATACAGAACTTACATACCAGAGCAAATCAAACGAAGGAATTTTCATTCCATTCGTTAATGTATATCGAAATGAGAAGCTGCCGACAGGATTAGCACACTCTGTTTCGACGCCAAATTTTCTTAAGCCGATTCTATACATCGCAATCGCCTTAGAATCCAAAGGGTAGGCCTCTATCTCACGTGTGATTGGCCCCTCACGAAATCTCTCAAAATTCACCCGCACACAATATTGAGTCGGATTTTCAGCTGGTTTAATAACAGGGTCTCTAGGGAACGTTACACAACCGGCCATCAGGAAAATAACTAGACATATCAATGCTTGCACTCAGAACTCCTCATCGTCCCGTGGTCACATACCATGCGAAGCATTTCGCAAGACGATCAGGAATACCAACTGCATTTTGTCGAGCCCATATCTCCAATTCTTTGTCTTCACCAACCATTGCGGCCCCCGACCACTTCGCAATAAAGGAGCTTTTCAAGGGATCTCGTTTATAGAATAAAATCGTTTCATCACTAACCTTCGTACCTACGTAGATCATTGACCAACTTCCAGATTTAAATATTTTCAAAATCTCTACGTCAGAAATCTGTGGCATCTCTTTTTTTAAATTAGACGCTATCACATAGGATATTCGAACCTTTTCCTTTTGATGGAGCCCCACATCCATCTTATCGCACGGCGTGGCATACCCAATCATGGGTTCAAGCAAAGCTAATAAATAGATGATTGCCTTTTGTTTCACACGATCTCCTATTTTCCTTAATAACGGCACCATTTAACCGGGCCTTTAAACCATTTCTCTTTTCCCGGACCGTAAGGATTTCCATTAGGCCTAAAAGCGTCCAAACAATACCGATCGCGATAGAGTTCCTATGGATTGTTAGATACGAATGTTTTGAAAGCGCTACTATTTTCAAACTCCTTTAAGCATTGTTGAATGAGAAGAGCAGGACCTTTTTCATTAAATTCTTTAAATGGCCTTAGACCGTAAACGAGCGCTCCGACATTGCCCCATCTCTCGCCAACGATAGTCTCCTTGTGATAGAAAACTTTTTTATTATTACGATCATAAGCGCTGAGAATGACATCTATCGTTTCTCTCATAGTCATCGGTACAATAAAACATCCCCCCATATAGCAATTACCTGAGTCTCTCTCCTTTAAAATTTGTATATCCACTCTGGACGACGTGAGCATCTCTTTGGGTGCTGGCTCGATGACAGGACTTATAAAGAGATCATATTCACGAACCGCCTGAATCTCTCGATCCAACTCATCATCTGAAAATGGAATCTCTTCAAATCTTCTATAGGACGGATTATATGTAAATTTCGACAACGTAACCAGAGTGGGAGAGGATATACGGGACCGAGACTTGGATGCAGGAGTGCCCAGGTCTCTGGAAATTTTGAAAGATGCGCAACCAATCAGAAGAAGTGGAGCGACTACACAAAAAAACTTAGTTATCATTCTTAATGTCCCCACCTTTTGGCATATTCGACTCAGCCACCACCCGACGGTAGGCATCCCGTAATAAAAAAGTGGTGAAAAACAGGCAAGTAAAATAAAACTCCTTCTTCCTAATGTGAACAAAAGCCTCCATGACCACTGTATACAGGGGTAAATCTTCCGCCGAAGCACCTGTACGCTCTTTCATCTGCGTCATTCTCCAAGAACGAGCGGCATTCAGAAAGAAGTGCCGTAAAGATTGCTACCCAAGGAATACTTCCAATACGTTCCCCAAAAATATCAGTGCGCCCTATGGCTCCATTATAGCATTACGAATTAACTTTTGATCTACACAACTACCATCACCCTTCCCGTAAGGGTGAGATGAAGAGTCAACCTCCCGCAATCCTGTCTTACGGAAAATTAGATATGAATTACCCAGATCCGAATAGAAGCCTAACACTTTCGAGTAATTGCCATCGGAGTCAGTAACAGTAAAGTCTGATTCGAATCCATAATGTGTAACAACCAAAACTGACACCCCACCAATTGGATTACCATTCACATCAACAACTCGCCCTTGTAACGTGAACGACACGCTACACTTATCATTTACAGCTGGGCAGCCAGTCAAGGCTAACCCAAAAATCAAAATAGCAATTCTAATAATAGTCTGCACAAGTGATACCTGGCCTTTCCTTATAACTAGGTGAAAACTGATCCCCAAAGTATTGACAAGCTCGGCGGTCAGCATCACTTTCCAAGAATGAGCCGAGCTGTCCGTTTTGCTCCCAGCCAACTTGAATATATTCCCATCGCCCCCAAGCTTTATACTGCAAGTAATGACCATATTCGTGCACAACTAACACCTTATTTATCATTTTGTTGTGAGAAAAATACCTGGAATGCTTCGCTTTTTTGAAACTCATACAAGCACTTTTGTATTAACATACCCGGACCTTTTTCTTCTAGTTCTTTGAATGGGTTACTTCCATAAATCAATACACCTATGTTTCCCCACCTCTCACCATAAATCTTTTCTGTTCGTTGAAAAATTTCCTTATTATTTGAATCATAGACCTTTAGAGAAACTTCGATTTTTCGACTGTCCGTTTTAGGAAAGATGATACAGTCCCCAAGATGGCAATATTGATTCTGAATAGTTTTTGTAATCTTGATATCTATTCTGGGCTTATTGAAATGGTCTTTTTGAGCCGCTGTGTATATTGGGCTGGCAAATAATTGATACCTATCCACCGCATCAATTTCGTTTTTGAAGGTTAAAAATGAAAATGGTTGAATCTTTGATCTGGAATACGCCACCTCAAATTCCGTTTGTGAGAATGATATTACTATTGGTGAATTTATCGGAACACCAACCTTGGGTACGGAAGTCTCCAAGGTTGGTGTAATTTTAAAAGACGCACATCCAATAAAAAATAGTGAGAATAAATAAATAATCTTATTTCTCATCTTTAATGTTTCCGCCTACTGGTATTTGACTATTAGGTTCGACAACTGGATTTTCATAAGTGAATGTATTCCCGACAGCCGCGCCGACTCGTTCCCAACTAAAATTAGAATTGTCATAGTTGCTATATGAGTTTCCTATTACCAATAGAGCCATTATAGTTCCATCACTTGCAACCCATCAAACAGTTCGGGATTTATACAAGAAACCTTCAAACAAAAATCTGTTAAATACATTCCTGTTTGCATATGAGACAATACATTATATTGTTTTGATATAATTAAGCCGTCGAGGTTGAGGTATTAGTAATACTTGCGTACAAAATATTTTGGACAAAGTGGTTGGTGATATGCCTCAAGGGCC
>JAHRXB010000264.1 GCA_019104905.1 Bdellovibrio sp. | reverse complement strand
GACGCGACCGACGATCCACAGGTTTTTCTCTGGGTCGATATATGCGAGGTCGCCGGTACGGTGCCAAACACGGTTTTTTTCATCCAGAATCTTGGTGGTTTTAAAGGCTTCAGGATTATTGTAATAGTCGCGGCAGACGTGATCTCCCGTGCAAATAAACTCTCCCACTTCCCCCGGAGGGACCTCCAGTTGATTCCATGGTGTCGAGGAAATTTCGACGGGACCATCTTTAATGCGAATAAAGCGATAGTCGATATCTTCACTGATGTGACCGACGTTCACGCCCTCTTCAATGATCTCAGGATCAGTGATCTGACTTTCTTTGAGCATATCCCGGCCTTCGATGTGTGCCATAGGCTCGGCCTCTGTAGATCCGTAGAGGATCCACAGTTCGGTTTGGGGAGCGATATCGTAGAAGGCTTTCACGTCATCTTTAGAGATGGGAGCACCACCAGTGACGACACGACGAAGACCCGTTAACTGCAGTCCCTTTTCTTTGCAATAGCGGGCCAGACCGACCAACATGCTCGGGGACAGTGTCGTGCAGTTGATATTCTCGTTCAAAATCTGACAAGCCAGAATCGCAGAATCTCTTTCTGAGGGCGCTGCGAGATCTAAAGCCGGAAGAATCGTTGTTACTCCGGAAGCAAGATTGTTCAAACTAAAAATGGGGAAGGCCGGCATGTCCTTGTCTTTTTCAGTATAGGGAATGACATGCGACAAGGCATGGTGTTGGGCCGAAAGAAAACGATGAGTGCGATTGGCGCCCTTGGGTTTTCCGGTAGAACCCGTGGTAAAAGTAATCAATGCGGTGAATTCACTTTCAACCGGCGCAATAGGTGAAGGCTCCTGCTTGAGAAGCTCTTCAAATTTGTGTGTAAACTTATCGCCAGGCCCATAGAGAATGCGAATGGGCATAGATTTGAATTCTGGAACTTGATCAACCAAATCAAAGGCCATCTTAAAACTGATCATGGCTTTGGGGCCGACACATTCTGCCGAGGCTCCTAAATGATGACTGCGCGCCCAGGAATCCAGAAAGACGGCAATCGCACCGATTCTTTGTACGGCAAACATGGCCGTGTACATATCAAGACTCATGGGAAGGAAGATGATAACCCGATCTCCCTTTTGAATGCCGATGTCTAGAAGACCGCGGGCAAAGGAATTGATTCTCGCTGCGAAGTGCTTATAGGTAATGCGATCGTGGGCGATCGGTGTATGAGGGTTGCCATCCCACTTTTGTAAAGCGTCACGTTGCGCCCAACTTAAAGCCACGCGGTCCGGGAACTCGCGCAGATGTTTTTCCATGTAGCTGATCACGTTGTTGCGTTCATCACTGCCGGGATAGTAGCCGATTTTAGAAGATGACGAGGATGACACTTTTTCCTCCAAGGTTTGTAAAATCTCTGAGGCGTGAGACCATAATAGACCGTGTCCAGCCCCTTTTAAGTGAACGATCTTGTGGTGAGGATATTGTTTTACAATAACATTCTGCTGGGATTCTTGACTGATTTTGTCTTCGTTTCCATAGACCGCCGTGATGGGGATATTGCAGATATCTTGAGGTACCCACGGAGACTCTTGCATCTTAATTTTGTTAAAAGCAGTTTTCTGCCAAAGCTTCCAGTCTTGAAGTCGCGCTTGGACGGTCTTTAGATATGCATGACTTTCAAGAGTCAGGGGATGAATGAGATCGACGAAGAAGCTGTCTTTGGTTTTGGCATGACTGGATTTAATCAAAGAATCCCCTAGGACCGGAAGCCTCAAAAGAGCTTTGGCCAGGGACGGGAGTTCTCGCTCAGGCTTAATATAGGGCGTGATCAATACGACTTGATCTATGTAGTCCTGATACAGAGGAAGAACTTTTAAGATCTTATAACAGCCCCAGGAATGCCCTAGAAGAATTTTCTTGGTCTTATCTTGGGTAAGAATTTTCAACCAATCCGTGTTCTCCAAATTGACTGGAATCAAGTTGTACTTGTCTGGGGGGAGAGTTTTTTGAAGAACACCCCAGTCTTCGGGATGTCCTGGATTGCCGTGCAAAGCAAGGATGGTTTTCATATTCTGACACCTCTTAGACGCAGTCGATAGAAGTCTCTTAATCGTGGATTTGTTCTATACACCGTTGCATCTGTTTTCAAATTCTCTGTGCCTTGGATTTTCCCATGAGTGGCCACTTGTGAAAGGACTTCAGCAGCCGCACGGGCTTCAAGAGACGCTCCGGTTTCCAAGGATTTTAGATACTCTTTTTTATCGGAGGGAACTTCTACGACCTTTAGCAAGGCGCCATCATCAAGTTTGGAGGTCATTTCATGAAGAGTGAAGCCCGCCGGAGTGTCTAAAAGATGCGCCCAAAAGTCACACATAAGGCCCCGCTGATTGGGGAGCAGGCCATGGTGGATGTTGATGCATCCCATTTTGGGAATGGCTAAGAGCTTCTTTTTAAAAAAGGAACGCGTTCTTGCATTTAAGATAAGATCGGGCTGTAGGGAAGCGATCAGCTCCAGACTTTCGGGTGAATTGATGTCATGAACAATCCAGACCTTTTTTCCCGCTTTGGTGAAGGCCTCTTTTTTTCTTTTTATCGAGTCGTCAAATTGATTTCTGAGGAGCTGCCACCCCATTCTGGGGGCAGCGGCACTTAAAATAAGAAGAAGAGCCGTGGCGACGATCGTCCAACTGCGATTGTCGATAACAATGAGCCCTTCGATATGAGGATTTTGCGCTAGCGGCAGCACCAACCCGTCATAGTTTTTTGGCACAAAGGTCACTGCGGACGTGACTAACAAAGTTCTCATAGATAGAGCTCGTCAATTTGATCCTTAAATCTTTGATCTAATACTTTGCGTTTTACTTTTAAAGAGGGCGTCAGCTCGCCGGTCTCGACTGAAAACTCATTAGGCAGAACGAGGTACTTCTTAATACTTTCATAACTTGCCAAATTCGAATTGGTGTCTGCGACAGCCTTGCGCACGAGATCTTGGACAAAGGGTGAAGCAACCAATGAATTCCAATCGGTATATGCAAAGTTCTTGTCTTTAGCCAACTTTTCGACGGCCAAACGATCCAACGTCAAAAGAGCGACGATGTATTTCTTTTGATCCCCGTGAATATGCACATGGGCGATATAGGGCGACAACTTCAAGAGCCCTTCAAGCCTTTGCGGAGCCACGTACTTTCCACCGGCTGTTTTGATAAGATCTTTTTTTCGGTCGGTGATGCGAAGATCACCTCCAGGCAGAATTTCTCCAATATCTCCGGTATGAAACCATCCGTCTGTGAAGACCAGTTTGGTTTCTTCGGGGTTGTTGTAGTATTCTTTCATAACTTTATCGCTTTTAATCAGGATCTCGCCATCTTCGGCAATTTTAATTTTAGCTTCGCCAATGGGGCGTCCCACGCTGCCAAAACGATAGTTGAATGGAGTGTTCACCGTGATCGCGGCCGTGGTTTCTGTAAGTCCATACCCTTCTAAAATGAGAATGCCCGCCGCATGAAAGAACAGCGCGATATCTTTGGAAATGGGAGCGCCTCCGCTGATAGCAAAACGAAGTCGTCCCCCGAAAGCATCCGTAATCTTTCCCAAAACCAGCTTGCGGGCCAGTTCATACTGCAGCAGCAGATCTAGTGGTAAGATCTGGCCACTCATCTTATATTCCCCCACCTTTTTGCCGATCTCCAAAGCCCAATTGAAGACTTTGAGTTTGAGAGGTTGAGTTTGCACCTGGGCCCAGATGGCTCCATAGATTTTTTCAAAAATACGAGGGACTGACATGATGAAGGTGGGACGGATTTCTGTCAGGTTGTTGCGGATTTTTTCAAGGCTTTCTGCGTATGCCATCGTAGAGCCGATATACAAATGTCCCCAGTGTTCAATACGCCCCAGAATATGCGCATAGGGCAGGAAGCTCAAAGAAGTGTCGTTTTCAGTAGCTCCGCACAAAGGAAAGGCTTCGGAAACTTCACTGAACGCTTGAAGGTGAGTCAAAACGACTCCTTTGGGTCTTCCCGTCGTTCCGGAGGTGTATAAGATGGTGGCAGTGTCTTCGGGAGTAAGGGTTTCGCAGAGTTCACGATAGCGACGAGGATGATTTTTTAAATAGCTGTGGCCCATCTCATGGAAAGCCTTCCATGTGATGATATCAGGGTTGGGGCAGGTGTCCTCAAAGACGATGACTTTTTCAATCGTCGGACACTGAGCCTTTACGGATTCGAAAATTTTTAACGGGCCTCGACTTTCGCAGATAAGAACACGAGCCGCACTGTTGTTGAGAATATATTCGACATCTTCAGGAGTGTTATTTTGATAGACCGGAACCGTGATGGCCTTGATGCCGAAGATGGCTAAATCCGCGACGGACCACTCATAGCGTGTATTGGCCATGATGGCGACGCGATCACCGGGGGCAATGCCCAACGAGAGAAGCGCAGAACCGATCTGCTCAATGTCCTTGTAATATTCGTTCCAGTTTTTTGATTGCCAAGATCCATTCGTTTTGAACTTGACCGCAACGCTTTGAGGATTCCGGTTGCGCATAGCCAAAATTGATTGTCCCAAGGTGGTGGGCTTCATCATGATGAAATACTCCTCAGTAGCTTGCTATAACGAAGGGGGATTACTTCAAATACAAGTCTAAAATTTTTCTTTGATCTGTGGGAACAGTGACAGTGGTTTCTGCCGAAAGTCCGGTCGTTTTATTGCGAGCTTGTATTTTAACACCGACTTCAGCTTGGATGACGTAGGCATCTCCTGAAGGCTTGATGGAGACGGGGACTCCCGCGATGCGAAGTTCGGGGTTGGCTCCACCGTTGACAATGTTAATGATAACCGAAGCGACACGGGGAAGTCTTTGCAAGGTCCCCGTGAATGTATAGGCTTCATAGGTTGGCGTGATAGTTGTCACGAGATCCGTATATCCCTCTTTAACCAAACGAAGATTGACGGGACTGTTGGCTTTTACCGTTTTTCGTGTCGGAGTAAACTCACCAGTATCGACACCATCAATGATGACCCGAGCCCGATCGGGACTGCTATATAGGGTGACGGTGTATTGAGGAGCCGTCGCAGACATATCTGTCTGCTGAGTGTCTCCGCTGGTTTCAGCCGGATCACTAGCTCCTGTCGGAGTGGAGGGAGCCAAGCCTGCGGTGGGAGTTCTCGTCGGTCCCTTTTTGGCAATAAGATTGTTATAAGCCCACCAGCCGCCGACAATGAGAACAAGTCCGATCACGGCTTTCATCGCCAGACCTGTGATGTCCTCCATCGACGAAGTGTTGGTATTTCTTGGCATCCCAGCATAGGGCCCCTGACTGACAGTTCCCGAGGGTGTGCGTGTCATGGTGCCAGTGGCTTGAGTTCGAGTATGTGTATGCGTGATGTTTGTGTTTGTCTGGGTGTTCGACTTGGCACTGGCAGCGGCAGTAGCTACGGCCGGCTTGGGAGGAGTTTTTAAGTTGTCCAGATTGACACGAATGTCTGTCGAAGTATCAATATCTAATTTTTCGCCTTCGCCAGCCTCTACAGCGGGTGCCGCGACAGGGCGCGAAGAGGCGCGAAGATCGGTTTGTGTGACGATGGTTTTGTCTTCGGCATTTGAGCCTTGAACTTTCGCAAATTCCACGAGCTTACGACGTTGCTCCAAGAACGCCGCTGAAAAAGCGTTCTTCATGAAGACACTGAAGTCATGAGGAGAGAACTCGGGATATTGAGTATTGAGAAAGCGATTTAAATCACGGTGAAGGGCCGCTGCCGTTTGATAGCGAAGACTTTTATCTTTAGCCAAGGCCTTATTCACAATTCTTTCAAGTTCGGGAGGAACGGAAGGATTGATTTTACGAATAGAGGGAACCTGACACTCACGAATTTTGCGTAAAATGGCGGCTTCACTGTTGGATGTGAAAAGACGATCGTTGGCTAAAAGCTCCCACAGTACAATCCCCATAGAGAAAATATCTGTGCGGGGATCAATGGATTGTCCATCGGCCTGTTCGGGGCTCATATAGCCATATTTCCCTTTGAGGGTCCCGGCCTTAGTTGCTTCTAGCTGGGTTTCCGCTTTCGCGATACCGAAGTCGATGATCTTTACTTCACCTTCGAAGCTGACCATGATGTTTTGAGGACTCATGTCACGATGAACGATATTGAGCGGTTTACCAGTGGTTCCATCAATACAGCGATGGGCGTGATCAAGTCCCGCCGCGACCTCTTTCAGCATGTAAACAATTTGTTCAATGGTGAATTGAGTATTGGATTTCTTTAGTTCGTTTAGAATTTGGCGAAGATTTCGTCCCTCGACATACTCCATGACAAGGAAGAACTGACCACGCTCGACACCGAAATCATAAATTGAGACAACGTTTCCGTGATTGAGATTCACGGCGATTTTCGCCTCTTCTTTAAACATCTCAATAAATTCTTGATGGTCGGAATATTGGGGAAGAATGCGCTTAATAGCGACGAACTTATTGACGCCAACAGCTCCCGTTGACTTAGATAGGTACACTTCCGCCATGCCGCCTGCGGCGAGGCGCTCTAGAAGAATGTACTTACCAAATTGTTCAACGACTGATGACATGAAAATCTATTCCCCTTTGAGAGGTCTATCGGTAAAATAAAAACAATCCTTAAGGAGAATTGTCTATGAAATGGATAGGACTGACCGGAGGTATAGCTTGTGGAAAGAGCACCGTCAGCCGTTTGCTCTCTGAACGCTCTATTCCCGTCATAGATGCCGATGAAATTGCCAAAGAGGTGGTGAGGCCGGGGTCTCCTGGACTTAAGTCGGTTGTGCAAGAGTTTGGGCAGGACGTGCTATTACCCGACGGCTCCTTGGATCGCCGTCGATTGGGGCAACAAGTCTTTGGCCATCCCGAACTTCTGCACCGCCTGGAAGGGGTTTTACATCCTCTGATTCGTGAAGAGACTCGCCGGCGCCGTCAAGTTTTGGAAGAAATGAATGAGCCCTTGGCGATTTATGACGTTCCCCTTTTGTTTGAAACGAAATCCCAAGACCAGTTTGATGGCATCATCGTCGTCAGTTGCACCAAAGAACAACAAAAGGAAAGATTGCGTCGCCGCCACTCCTGGAGCGAAGAAGAAATTGAAATGCGAATTGCCTCGCAGATTCCCATGCAATTCAAAGAGCAACGCGCTGATTTTGTTTTACAGAATAATCGCGATGAACAGCATCTCCTCAAAGAAGTCGAGAGGCTTCTGGTATGGCTGGAAGAAAAGAAGATCTCTTAGAAGGCGAAGTTGTAGCCAAACTGGGCAAATAGATCCGGCCCGTTGACGGCGGTACCCACGCCAAATTCAGAGGTGAGACGTTCACCAACTCCCACCGAAGCGCGAGCTCGCCAGCGGCGGGTCTCAAACAATCCTGCAAGTTCCCCCGACCCTTCAAGGAAAGTGGCCCCCGAAAGTCTGACATAGGGAAGAAAGGCATCGTCGGGACAGCAATACCAACGTCGCCCGATGGACAAACCAATAATATTGTCTTTATTGACCTCAGCTTGATAGTCCCATGTGGGGAGTTCTTCCCATTTGAAGGGGACATAACGAAGAGCGAGATAGGGGCCTTGTTGGTACTCATCTCTTTCTAAATAGTTTCCTCCCGAGAATCCTACCGCGAGATGGAGGAACAAAGAGGGGGCCGCGCGGCGTGATAGCGGACCGTTTTTCTTTAGCAGAGGGTCCTCATCCT
>JAHRXB010000253.1 GCA_019104905.1 Bdellovibrio sp. | reverse complement strand
TGCGGGTCTTTGAGAAGTATAAAAAATCTTTAATGTCGATTCATAGAAAGCTGGGCGGCTTAAGGACTCAAGAGATCATGGCGGATCTTGAAGCTTCAGAGCACAATTTTCTGAACAGCAATGAAGTCTTGAGCAATAAGGTGTGGATTGAAAAGCTTTTGAATTATTACTATGACCCTCTTTATCTGGGCTCGTTGGAACGGCGCCAGGTGAGTGTTTGCTTTAAAGGCACTAGGAAACAGGCTTTGGAGTACCTTCAGGAAGCTGTTTCCAGGTAACCCCTTTGGGTCGCCTTGTTAGAAAGAAGTCTATTTTCCCTCTGCGTTATCTATTTGAAAATCCAATAAATCGTCGCAAGATAAGTCGTTCGTATTATTAAACAAACTCATTTAGAGGAGACAGCATGAATAAGTTAGTTCTTGGTGGTCTTGTTGTTGCGGCGATGGCCTTCACAACAGCATGCCAAAAGAAGGTGAAGCTCGATACAGATATGAAAAAAGCGAGCTATGCAATCGGTCAACAAATCGGTGGCAACTTGAAACAACAAAACATCGATTTCGATGCGGATGCTTTGGCAATGGCATTGAAAGATGCAGCTGCGGGTAAAAACGAAATGTCTAAAGAAGACATGCAAGCAGCGATGATGAAACTTCAAGAAATGGCGATGAAAAAACAACAAGAAACTGCTGACTCAAATGCAAAAGCAGGAAAAGACTTCTTGGAAAAAAATAAATCTGCAGCCGGAGTTAAAACAACAGCTTCTGGTCTTCAGTACATCGTTGAAAAAGAAGGAACTGGCGCGACTCCTCATAAAGAAGACGTTGTAAAAGTTCACTACAAAGGAACTTTGACTAATGGTGAGCAGTTCGACTCTTCTTATGACAGAGGACAACCTGCTGAATTCCCAGTGGGCGGCGTGATCCCTGGTTGGACAGAAGCTCTTCAGTTGATGAAAGTGGGCGGCAAAGCAAAACTTTTCATTCCACCTGAATTGGCATACGGTCCTTCGGGTCGTCCTGGTATCCCACCAAACTCAGTTCTTGTTTTCGAAGTTGAGTTGATGGATATCGTGAAGCAAGACAAAAAGAAGAAGTAATGATCGACTTTAACAAAGACCCTTTTGAGCAATTTGATCGTCTTTTAAAAGAGGCGACAGAAAAGCAAATCCCAGAGGCCAACGCAATGTCGGTGGCCACTGTGGATGAAAAGGGTGTGCCCTCCGTGCGAATTTGCTACCTCAAGGAAGTCTCGCAGGGGGGCTTTGTTTTTTATGGCAACTACAACAGTCATAAAGGACAAAGTATTGAGCTGAATCCCAACGTCTGTTTGAATTTCCATTGGCCCGCCATCTGGCAACAAGTTCGTATTACGGGAAAAGCAGAAAAGATCAGCGCCGCTGAAAGCGATGCCTATTTTGCCACACGCCCGCGCTTGAGCCAAATCGGAGCCTGGGCTTCACATCAAAGCGAAGTCATTCCTGATATCGATTGGCTTTCTCGTCGCGTGCAAGAGTACGAAAAACAATTCGACGGACAATCAGTTCCACGACCTCCCCATTGGGGCGGCTGGCGCGTCATCCCTCAAGAAATCGAATTCTGGTTCGGCCTCACAGGCCGCCTGCACCACCGCTACATTTTCCAGCGCGAAACCACAACCTGGAAAACCTTCATGCGCAGCCCCTAAAAAAAGGTGCCTGGTGACTTATTCTGTCTATAGTGCGTCGGGGGAGTTTAGAGCTCTTCTTTGGTGATGGCGAAAAGCAGGACGTCGACCCACTTTTTATTTACGAACAAGCGGCGTTTGCTCAAGCTCTCTTTTCTGAGGCCGATGGCTTTGGCTGTTTTAATAGATCTTTTGTTGGCAGGAGAGATGCCAGCTTCGAGGCGGTGAAGTTTGAGGTCTTTAAATGCGATCGACATCGCAGCTTTGCAGGCTTCTTGGGCGTAACCTTGCCCCCAGTAGATGTTGAAAATGCGGTAACCCAGGTAGGCGTTTTGAAAAATTCCGCGGGAAACATCCATCAGTCGTACGGTTCCTACTAAAACCCCGTCGTCCTTACGAAAGATGCCGAAATCATAATTGTGATCTTGCTGGCTCTGCTTGTTTTGCAATTTAAGAAGTTCTTTGAATTTCTTTTTCGTCAGTTCACTATCGACCCAGTTGGTTTCGTCCCACTCATTTTGAGCGGGCTTCAGACAAGAATAAGCTTGCACCCAATTTTCGTAGTCTGTGAGTTCAAGAGGGCGCAGGACAAGACGTTTGGTGTTCTTAAAGAGCGGCAGATTTGTAGACTTCATTGTGAATCAGTCTAAGAGGAATACGTTCGAGGTTGCAATGATAATACGTGAGATTATGTGAACTTCTTACGAAGGCAGTGTGATCTTTATGTCCGATCAGTTTCACGGTGATTTTGACTTCAGTGCCTTTGGGGAGAGCCACGAGTTTGGGGGTGAGGTAGTTGGTTTTTTTGCCATCAATCCAGATTTCAGCGCCCTCTTGTTCGGAAACGACCATGCAGAGGCACATTTCATTTTTTTGTATGCCTAAAAGTTCACGAAGATTTTTGAACCAAGTCATAAAGCCTCCTCCAAGTCGGAGAAGGGTTTAGCACAGCTTTCTTGGAGTTTTCTAGGGAATTGATAAAAAACTAGACCACAGAGGCTAATCTTAAATTAACTTAAAATCCCATTCATCGCCTAGTGAAGCGCCTGGGGAGAGATCAGATAGAACTCTGGGATCTCGACGCTAAAGCTTTCGCCGCTTTCGGCGACAAAGTGGTAGCGCCCTTGCATGCTTCCGGTCGAGGCATTGAGGGGGCAGGCGCTGTCATATTCAAAAGTTTGTCCAGGTTGGATCTTCGGTTGTATTCCGACAACTCCAGGGCCGCGAACTTCCTCTTTATGCCCACGAGAATCCGTGATGACCCAGTGACGACTCATAAGTTGAGCGGGGGAGGTTCCTGTATTTTTAATGGCAACTTTGTAAGCGAAGAAGTGGTAGTTCTGCTCAGGGCGCG
>JAHRXB010000239.1 GCA_019104905.1 Bdellovibrio sp. | reverse complement strand
ATTCCTGACACTATTCAGTCCGCAATTATTGGCGATCAGTCTGCCTATCGAATTGAGTATGTGGATAAGGCAGTGACGATCAAGCCTTTGAGATATGGAGCAAAGACCAACCTTTACCTTTTCACTCAAAAGAAGAGATATAATCTGCGTCTTGAGACGGTTCCGCAGGATCGGGCATTTTATATTATTTATGTGAAGGATCAAGAGATCGGCGGAAGTCTAAACTGGAAGCCCATCAATAAAACGGTGGTTGGCAAGACTGCCACTTTAAAAATTGTGCGGATCGGAACTACAAAGGATGGTTTTTTACTCCTAGATCTTGAGGTCACGCCGAAGGGGATTTTATCAGTTGAAGCTTCTGATTTCTGGTTAAGACAGGCAACCGTCTCAAGACCTATCAACAGTCTTTTTCTTTCTCGCTCAAGCGTTCAGAAAGGACAGGTGGCCTATGTCGGTATGTCTATTCAAAAATCAGAACTTGCAAATCGCAATTTGAATGTTGATTTCGAGAGCAAAGATGAAAGTTTGCGAATCGAATTGGCGAAGGAGCTTTTATGGAAGTAAAGGTCCTTCAGTTTTCGATTTTTCTTGCCACTGTGAAAGAGCGTATCAAAGGGTTGTTTGTTAAGAAAATTTCTTTTAGTCAGAAAACGGAGCTTAAGATTTCATCCTTTAAATGGATGGGGCTTATCTTTGTTCTCGTCTTCGTATGCGTAGTTCTTTTGATGCCTGATGAAGTTCCGATTCAGTTCTCCGAAAAGATGGACCAGGAAAAGGTTCAGTCAGGTGACCCGACGGAGCAAATCGAAAAGAAATCTGCAACTAGTTCAAGTCTGCTTTGGGCAACTCCTAAGAGGGAGTTTTCAAGGAGTGGCTATGCTGCGGAAGTGAATCATAATACTTCGATGATGATTGGCTCTTCTGGTGGCAATGCGAAAACCCAACTTCGTTCTGGGACAAGGCTTCCTCTTCGGATTTTGGATAAAGTCATAGTGTCGCAAGACTCAGTGCCAGTTCTTGCTGAGTCGCTTTTAGACGGAGCAACCGATTCAGGTCTAAGACTTCCTGCGGGAACAAAATTCTATGGCGAAGCTACGTACACAAAAGGGACTGATCGGGCGAGTATCGTTTTTAAGCAGATTTCTTTGCCGAACGGTCAAATAAAAGGACTTGCAGCAAAGGCTTTGGGCAAAGACGGCCAACCAGGAATTGAAGGGCGCGTGTATTCGGACGGTGTGAAAAATACTGCCGGACAAGTTTTAACAACCTTTGTGGGAGGACTTGCTGCGGGGAGTATTCAGACAGATATCTTTGGTCGATCCAAGGGAGGGCTTGAAAATGGTCTTCTGAATGCTGTCGCAGAAACGGCCAGGGGCAAAGCTCAAAGTTACGGTGAGAATCTAAAAGCAGAACGAGAATGGATTGAAATCCGTTCAGGCGCAGAGTGTGATGCCTTGTTGTCTGAGTCCATGGACCTTCAATATGGCGGTAGAAATGAATAATGGTGGCGACAAAGATCAGTATGCGATTTTTGTTTTGACCATACTACTTACGGCCTTAGCTTTGCATAACATGGCGCCAGTGGTTGTCGCTGCTATCATTAAATACAAATACGTCACGTCCTTTGCGATCTCTGCTTTGACCGTCTTATTTTTTTGGAAAATCAAAGAGAGACTTATTAAGGCCTCGAAGAAAAGAGAAATTGAAACTCGTCTTCATAGAAAGACCACAGACGATAGTATTTTTCTGGGAACGGCGAAAACCGAGGCTCCAGTTTATATTCCATTGAATTCAAGACGGATGCACGCACAGGTGGTGGGAACTACCAACGCGGGTAAGACGGAGTCAGTTATTTTGCCTTGGGCGATTGACGACATCAAGAATGGTCGCGGCTTGATCTTGATCGACGGGAAATCCGACAGGGGTCTTTTGGGCAAACTCTATGCTTATTCTGCGAAACATAATCGTTCCAAGGATTTTCGTTTGTTGTCTTTAGTAAATCCCGAGTTGAGTTCAAGCATAAATCCTTTACTCGGTGGATCTCCAGATGAAGTGACGGAAAGGATCTTCGCTGCATTCACCTTTGAGGATGAGTATTACAAGAGTCTTCAGTATGAGGTTTTAAAGCAGACGCTACATCTATTTGAAAAAGCTGCTGTCATTCCGACTTTTAACAAGCTGATTCAAGTTATGACAAATCCGGCGATCATGCAAATGCTGTCCAGTAAAACCAAAGACAAGATGTTGGTTGCTTGGGTAGAGCGATTTATTGCCCTTACAAAAGAAGAGCGAGAGAAGCGAACAAGTGGTCTTTTGAATCAGTTGGGTCATTTCACTTCTGGAGAAACATCATTGCTCTTTAATGCCGACGACCCTCAGATTGATATTGAAAAAGCGATGAAGGAGGGACTGATTGTCTATTTCCAGCTTCCGGTTCTTAAAACTCCGACATTAGGTAAGGCGACAGCCAAACTTATTCTGCAATGTATCCAGAGCGCCGTTTCAAGCCGTCACTTGGACGAAAATAAGAATGTTCCGTTCTTCGGAGTGTATCTCGATGACTTTACGGAGTATCTGATTCCGAGTTTTGTCAGTCTCTTGAATAAATCAAGGAGTGCGAATGTAGGTGTAACTTTTGCTCATCAGGCCCAGGGAGATCTTGGCGCTTTGGGTGAGGAAGTCAAAAACACTATCCAGACAAACTCAAACGTCAAAGTCTTTATGAGAACAAACGAGCCGGAGACGGCAGAATACTTTTCTCGCCTAATTGGAACCAAGCAAGGTTTGAAGAAAACGGAAAGACAGAAGAAAGGTCTTTGGGGGCAGGAGCGAACGGGTGATGAGTCGGTACGCGATGTTGAAGAGTTTGTCTATCACCCGAACCTTTTTAAACGCGAACTTGGAACGGGCGATGCGGTTGTTGTGGTTCCTTTCGCCGATGGAAATTTGGCAACTCAACTCAAGTTCGAAATGCAACCTGACCTGAAGCCAATCAAGCTTCCTCAAATTGCTAAATCACCATCGTCTTATGTGGAGATAAAATCATCAAATAATCAGAACCATATTAGAGGTTCTACAGAAAGGGGGGCTGCATGAGATATTTCTTATTATTATTTGTGTTGGTGCTGTCAAGCTGTGCCACCAAACCAGTTTGTTTAAATAGCAACGAAGGGTTCAGATCAGTTCTTGATCCAGAACGAAACTGCTCTGTCAGGATTAGGCAGGTCATTGTCGGAAGTGACTTGGATTTGCCGAAGTCATTGTCGTTTAGGTCATCCGAAACTCAATGGACCTATCGTTGGGTGGAAAGTGATTTTAAAGATGGAGCTTTAGAATTGGGTCATTTTGTTTTAGTTCCTGTTGGAAAAGGAACTTCTAACTAATGGATAATCGGGAAGTGCAGAATGCCAGTCTTCGCCTGGCTAAGAAATTTGGTTTTGTCCCGAGATCAGTTGTTTGGGATTTCATTTCCCCAGTAGGTCGCACGGCAAGATATAAGCATTGGCGTCTTCTTCAAAGCTCACCACTTTTTAGCCCATACATCCTTGGAAGTGGCTTTCCCGAATACTTGATTCTAAGCAAAGTGGGAAGAAAGTATGTCGGCGAGGAGGCGGTCACAGAGGTTCCGACGGTCTACTTAGCTCATGATGAAATCGTCATGCGTTTCTATTTGCATCTTCAAAAGATGGAAATCATGGAACAAGCTTGGTCTGAAAATGAACTCAAGATGGATCGAGTGCTGGCAATTAAGGGACTTGGCGATGGAGTTATTGGAAAGCTTCCGGATCTGCTGTTTGACTTAAAAATGGAAAAATCCTTCCTCCGATGCGCTCTGGAAGTTGAGAGAACAAGGAAGTCACTGGGCCGCTATCAGACCATGAGGCGCTCATATCAGAGAGCGGCTCATGTGGACTTGATTATCTTTGGTATCGCCGACGAAAAGATTGAGGCGGTTATAAGAAAGGAAATTTCTGAAGCGGGGCTTAATGCTTTCGGCAAGGAGGTTGGATTTTTTGATCTTGAAGATTTTGAAGAGCATAAATTTCGAGCGACATTAAGAATTGCAGGTAAGGAATTGTCTTTAGAGAACTTTTTCATATCTCTAACAAAGACAATTCCAGAAAGCGCGGATTCAGCGCGACACGGAGTTCGTGCGGAGTCGGAAGATGGAAGAGAGGCTGCATGATCCTAAATGCGGGAAATGATAAAACAAAGCTCAGGGGCCACCCACCACCATCCCCCTCCTGCGGTTCGTGACCACTCCCTCCCTACGAGAGAAAGTGGTCACGAAACGGGGGATGGTGGTGGGTGGAAGTAGATGGGTGGTGTGGTAGAGGGGATAGTAAATTAGGGGAGATTCAAAACAATAGAACAAGAAATAAGAAGAGGCAGGTCGAAGGCAATGAGGGGTAGAAAGAGAGATCTAGGTCGGCGAGGTAGTAGGGAATTGAAGGTAATAAATGGAACGACCTGCTTCTTCTTATTTCTGATCAAATGAATGAAGGATGTCGCGAGTACGCACCATCCAGCGAGGTTAAGAATCGCGCGGCGATTCTTTCAATTTTTTTCTAACGTATTTAACTGAGGAGGTATTTGATGATTAACAAAGAGGAGGTGGTCGCAAAGATCACGGTAACTAAGGAAGCAGAAGAGGCAGTTAGCCAGATTGTCATCAAGGTTAATGAAGGCTTTGAGGCGGGGCGCGTAAATAGACAGGATGTGGCAAGTTGGATTATAAGTCGTTTTATCGAATCCTTCTCTGACGTGGAAATTCAACAACTTAGATCGGCCTTTTTTAATGAAATTGCTCTGTTAGAGGCTATTCTTAAGAAGGCAAAGCAAAGCGGCAATATTCCTGCGGAGCTGAAAGCGGCTCTTATAGGACAAATGAATATGGCCTC
>JAHRXB010000196.1 GCA_019104905.1 Bdellovibrio sp. | reverse complement strand
GTTTTACGGGCTTCATAACTTCATCGGCATATTTATTTTCTTGATTCAGGTGTTCGATGACTTGAGGGTTTTCCCGATCACGAAGCCAGAAGTAGTCGTCAACACGAGTGTCTTGGTGTTTGACTAAGGACACAGGTTTTTTTTCGGGTTGTGGAAAAGGAAGAGGATTTTTGTGCATACAGGAAGCTCCCAACAATAAGAAGACATAAGAAAGTCTTTTCATAGGCGAAAGACTATCATGAACTCATTGTGAGGGGATATCCCAAAAAAGAAAAAGGTGCCTGCTTTCTCTGTAGGCACCTTCGCATTCTAAGGTCGAGCTTCGCCTCGTGATTCCGAGGGGCGGGTTTTGGGAGCGCTCTCCGCCAGCAGAGCTTTATTATAGGCTTCAAGGAAGGTTGTTCTTGCAAATTCTTCGATGGAGGTTGCTGTCGTATTCATCTTATCTCGTGTTATGGTGCCGGTGATGGTCCCGTTGGTGAAACTATCGGCAAGCTCCAAGAATGAATCAGCCCAGTCTTCTCCTATTCCGGCTCCAATGAGATAGTTCTTCATTTCTTTGGAGGGAACCTCCACGTATTCCAAATCCGGCTTTTTGATGGTTTGGCCCAAGACGCGAATAATCTCTTCGTGAGTGAGGTCTCTTTCGCCTAAGAGGTATTCGATATTGTTAGATTTGAAATCTGGATTCATCAGCAAAAATGCGGCGCGAGCGGCGATGTCACGGGAAGCAATCATACTCATGGGAATGTCGCCGGGAACAGTTCCAAAATAGCGATTCATCGAAATGATGGTGGAGAGCCCACCTAAAAGATTTTCCATAAAGTAGGTGGGGCGTAAATGCATGATGTCGGCATGAGTGATTTCGTTGAGTCGTTGCTCCTGGTCGTGGAGTCCAAGGACGGGGCCCGTTCCACTTTCCAGATCAGCGCCGACACTGCTGAGGTTGACGACCTTTTTGATTCCCGCCTCTTCAATCGCCTCCGCGATCACCTCACCAAATTTGTTTTGATAAAAGCGAACCTCGGGGGCACTGAAGTTGGGAGGAATGAGCGTGAACACGGCGGAACATCCACGCATGGCATCGGTAAGAAAGGACACGTTGTTGGCATCCCCTTGAGCGAGTTCGGCTCCCTGAAATGCAGATTTATTGGGGAAGTGTCGAGCTACGCAACGAACTCTTTGGCCATTGGCGAGAAGATGTGTAGTGATCTTAGAGCCAATATGTCCGGTCGCTCCCATTACGAGAATCATAAAAAAACCTCCTTGTTATGTTCCCATGCTACTAGGAATAACAAAGAGGTCCGTACTTACATTTCTTTAATTTACTAACCTTTGGCTTCCGCCAAAAGCTGTTCGGCGTGGGCGAGCGAGGTCTTGGAAATCTTTTCGCCACTGATCAGGCGAGCGATCTCTTGAACACGTTCTTTGGTTTTGAGTTCTGACACAAGCATAGCCACAGAATCCTTCTGCGGCGACTTTTGAATAAAGAAATGAATATGTCCAAAAGCGGCCACCTGCGGAAGGTGAGTCACGCAGATGACCTGCTGTCCTTTAGCAATGGTTTTAAGTTTGCGCCCTACTTTCTCAGCGGTTTCCCCTGAAACACCGGTATCGACTTCGTCAAACAAGTAAGTGCGTGGCTGGCTGTGCGAGCCCACCACACGCTTCAAGGACAGAAGGATACGGCTGAGTTCCCCGCCAGAAGCAAACTTGGCCAAAGGACGTTTTGCGTCTTTAGAAGAGGTCTGACTTAAGAACTCGACGTCGCTCAATCCCGTGGAAGAAAGCTGTTCTAGCTTTTCCACCATCACGTGGAAAGTGACACCTTTCATGTTCAGATCCAAAAGTTCGGCATTCACGCTGTCAGCCAAAAGGTCCGCACCTTTCTGGCGACGCTTATGAAGGTCTGCGCCCAGCACTTCAAGCTCTTTCAGTAAAATCGCGGCTTCTTTTTTCAAAGACTCGATTTTTGTTTCAGAGTTTTGCAGATTCGAGATCTCAATCTCCATGTCCATCAAGGCTTTGAGAATATCATCGACGCTGGAGCCGTACTTCTTTTGAAGTTTGCGAAGATCGCTTAAACGCTCTTCGACCTCTTCAAGGCGCTGTGGATCGGCATCAATTTTAGAAGCATATTGACGGAGTTCATAAACGCTTTCGTCGATAAGGGCTTTGGCCTGCTCTAGATTTTCAAGTTTGGCTGCGATCTGAGGATCAACATGGGATAACTCCATGCCTTTTTTTAGAATGGCATTGAGGCGACTGATCGCAGAGTCATCATCTGTGTAAAGAGTCGCTTCCGCTTGGTCCACGAAGGAACCAATACGGGAGGAGTTCTTGAGTTTCTTAACTTCCACTTCCAATTCTAAATCTTCACCAGGGGATAGATCTAGGTTTGCAATTTCATCGCGTTGATAAACCAAGAAATCCAAACGCTGCGCTTTTTGTTTGGCATCGTTTTCAAGTTTTTTGATTTCCTCAAAGATGCCGTGGTAGCGATTGTACTTTTCTGTGAATAAAAGGCGCTTGTCCCAAGTTCCGGCGTATTGATCTAAAAGATCCAAGTGATAGGCCTTGGACATGAGGTTGCGGTTTTCATGCTGTCCCGTCATTTCGATCAACGGCGCAGAGTGCCCTGCCAACTCCACCAGAGGAGCCACGATATCACGAAGACTGTTTAAAGTACTGAGGCTGCCGTTCAAATAGACTTTGGATTTGTCTCCAGAACTCAAAACGCGGCGAACGATCAAGATGTCTTCGTCGACTTCGATTCCCATGTCTTTGAGCCCTTGGGAGATATCAGGGCGTTTGCTGATATCAAACGATCCTTCGATCGTAGCCTGGGAGGCTCCCGTGCGGATCGTGTCGCTAGAGCCTTTTCCTCCCATCAATAAAGAAAGACTTTTAAGAAGGACGGATTTTCCCGCACCGGTTTCGCCGCTCAGGATATTCAGACCTTCTTTGAAAGTGATATGAAGATTTTCGATGATGGCGAAATTAGAAACTTTCAGCTCTAGTAACATAATATCTCCTGTCGATTTTAACTCGACTAGTTTCGATCTCCAAATTTAAGTTTTTCACGAAGCAAGTGGAAGTAGTTGTGATTGTGTTCACGCACCATCCAGTGATCATAACAAGAACGAGTCAAAATCACCTCGTCTTCAGCGGTGATTTCTGTCATTTTTTGTCCATCCACGATGAAGTGGGCTTTTTGTGTTTTACCTTCGAGTTTAAAGGAAAGCTCGCGGTCATCGGGGAAGATCAGCGGACGAGACGTCAGGCTGTGCGGAGCCACGGGAGTCACCACAAAAACCGGAGACTCAGGATGCAGAATAGGACCGCCCGCAGCCAAGTTGTAAGCTGTCGAGCCCGAGGGGCTGGCGACGATAAAACCGTCGGCTTTCACCTTGCTGACTAAAAACTTTTCAGAATAAATGGCGGTGTTGATCAGTTGACTCATCGAGCCCCTTTCGATCACCACGTCGTTCAGCGCATGAAATTCTCCGCGAGATTTTCCTTTGCGCAAAATTTTTGCCACCAGCATGGAGCGAGGGCGAAGAACCATTTTGCCCGCGATAGTTTGGTCGATGATATCAAAAACGGAATCCGCGTTGTGGGCCGTGAGGAAACCCAGGGAGCCCATGTTAAAACCTAAGATGGGCACGCTGCGCCCTTCAAGCAAGCGAACGGCGCGCAGGTAGGTACCGTCTCCACCAAGGACGATCACTAACTTGAGATCGTCCATTTGTTTTTTGGTTTTTGCCGCCTTCGTTCCTGGAACCACCTTTTGTTCGGGAGCCGTCAAAACCTGAAAGCCACGCTCGCTGAGATAGTCGGCCACCTTTTTGGCTAAAGAAACCGCTTGAGTTGTCTCCAAGCGGTAGACGATAGCGATGCTGCCGCCTTCGCTCAAAGTGAGTTTGTTGTTTTTGTTCATCGAACTTTTGCTCATTAAATCAATCCATCACGTCTTAAAAGTGCGTTGGGATCTGGTTCACGGCCACGGAACTTCTTGTAAAGATCCATGGGATGTTCTGTGCCGCCGCGACTAAGGACATTGTCCTTAAACTTCTTAGCGACCTCTTCATTGAAGAGACCTTTTTCTTTGAAGTATTCAAAAGCATCGGCATCCAAAACCTCGGCCCATTTGTATGAGTAATATCCTGCAGAATATCCGCCTGCAAAGATGTGGCTGAAGCTGCAAGAAGAATTCGCACCTTCCACTTTGGGGAACAGACGGGTCTCGGCCGTGGCTTTTTCTTCGAAAGCATCAACATCGGTGATTTTTGAAGGATCGGTCGAGTACCAAGCCTGATCCATCATTCCAAATTGGAGCTGACGACAAGACATGTAGCCCGCCTGGAACTTCTGAGAGGCTTTCAGCTTCTCAATCAATTCAGCCGGCATGGGTGTATTGGTTTCATAGTGACGAGCGAAAAGATCCAAACCTTCTTTTTCTCCCACCCAGTTTTCCATAATCTGAGACGGAAGTTCTACGAAATCCCAATAAACATTCGTACCGCTCAACGAAGAGTAGGTACACTCAGAAAGCATGCCGTGCAAAGCATGACCGAATTCATGGAACAAGGTACGAACTTCATCGTAAGTCAGAAGTGACGGCTTGGTCGGAGTGGGTTTTGTGAAGTTGCAGACGATGCTGACGTGAGGGCGTTTCATTTCGCCTTCGATCAAACCCTGACCGCGGAACTGAGTCATCCAGGCGCCGCCTTTTTTTGTTTCACGAGGGAAGTAGTCGGTATAGAAAAGACCCATGTACTTGCCCGAAGCTTCTTCGTAGATTTCATAGGCTTTGACTTCAGGGTGATAGACAGGAATGTCTTTGTTTTCTTTGAAGGTCAGGCCATAAAGTTTTTTGGCGTGAGCAAAAACACCTTCCACAACATTTTCAAGTTTGAAGTAAGGGCGAAGGTCTTCTTCATTAAACGCATACTTTTCTTCTTTGAGCTTTTCAGAATAATAACCAAAGTCCCAAGGCATGATGTCCGTTACGCCATCAATCTTTTTGGCGAACTCAGTGACTTCGGCAAGGTCTCTTTTACCAGCGTCCTTTGAAGCTTTTAAAAGTTTTGACAAGAATTCACTCACGGTTTGTGGATTTTTGGCCATGCGTTCTGCCAGAACAAAGTCCGCGTGAGTCGCGAATCCTAAAAGCTTTGCGCGTTTGTCACGAAGTTGAACGATTTTAAGAACAGTCTCTTGGTTGTCGAATTCACCTTTGAAGGCGCGAGAAGAAAAAGCTCTCCACATTTTTTCACGAAGTTGACGGTTCTTGGCGTAGGTCATGAAAGGCAGGTAGCTAGGGATCTGCAAGTTGAAAAGCCATTTGCCTTTTTGCCCTTTGGCTTCGGCCATCGCGGCCGCCCCTTCAAGGACGCCCTCGGGAAGACCTTCCACGTCTTCTTTTTTATCCAAGATCATTTCAAAGGAATTGGTCGCCTTGAGAACATTCTCAGAAAACTTCGGAGCTAAAACGGAAAGCTCTTGGTCAATCTGGCGAAGAGTCTCTTTGTCGGCGGCCGACAAGAGGGCGCCGTTGCGAGTGAAAGACAAATAAGTTTTTTCTAATAAACGCAGTTGTTCTTTGTTGAGATTCAAAGAATCGCGTTTGTCATAGACGGTCTTCACGCGTTTAAAGATTTCGTCGTCCAAAGAAACGTCAGAAGCGAGGGCGGTGACCTTGGGGTAGATCTCTTTGGCGAGGGCTTGGAGGGCGTCATCGGCGTTGGCCACTTCCATATTGCCATAGATACCAGCGATTTTATCAGCCAGCTCGGAGGCGGACTCCAGAGCCACGATCGTATTTTCAAAATCAGGTGTCGCGGAGTTGGCCTTCAATTTAGCCAGATTGTCTTTGGCGATTTTAATCGCCTCATCCAGCGCCGGCAGATAGTGCTCCACTTTGATCAAATCAAAAGGGACGGCTTGGTCCTTGTTTGTGAAGGGTTTTAAGAGAGGATTTGTCGTGTTCATGAAGACCTCCAGAAGTGTGGTAGAACCCTTCTTTTCTTTCATGAAGACGCCCAAAAATCAAAAGGTACCTGACAGGTACCAATGGAAAGGCCCCTTGGTGGTTTTATCCTTCCAAGGGGCCATGATAATGCGGCATATTATCCGTAAAAACGGTCGAGGAGTGCCGCACTCACTCTAGTAATTCATGCAAACCCCGAGGTTTGATCCTTGGAGAACCTGACGGCACGTCGCCCCTGTGCCGCAGGTGTTTCCTTGATCCAAGAGGCAGCTCTGAGTGAGGGTTCTCGAGCATTGCCCACTGTTGCTTCCGCCGGGAATGTTTGAAAATTGAGGAAAGTTGATCGTGGTTTGTGGTGCGGGGCTTGAAGAATATCCCCACTGCCAATAAAGGAAGTAACCAGCGTAAGGTTGAAGAAGTTGTGAATTTACACAGCCGAGTCCATAAGTTCCATTGTAAACCGGCATATAACCACCCGGGCAATTACAGAAACCATATTGATTAAAGTAAGCCGTGTAGTCATAGGCATAGTTGGCAAGACCTGGGTAGGCCATCCAACCTGGATATTGAGAGTAAATCGTGTTGTTGCAGTAAGCCGTTCCGTTCAAACAGTTGGTGTTGAGCGGAGTCGATACTTGAGTCGTTGTCACGCCACCATTGCCATTGTCGTTACCTTGGCAGGCAGCGAGGAAAAGCGCGAAAACAAAAAATACCAACCTTTTCATAAAGGGGCTCCTTCAAAAAGAGATTCAACAATAGGGAAAGTTCCAAGTTTCGTGCCTTCGATGGTTTCCTTCAAATCCGTTTATATTTGATCTGAAGGGCAATATTTCCAAATGAGGTGCCCTTTTTGGGCATCCTGCGCCGCAAAAGAGAAGTCCCCTTAAAAGCACTCTCGGGGGGTTTTAGGGGTTGGCAGGGAACTTCTTCTTATTTACCCTTAAGAGATATGATTCGAAGGGAGTCGATCATGAAATACATCGGATGTTTGATGGCCTTTCTATTGGCCGTGCCTGCGTCAGCCGCGATTTCAACACAAAAAGCAAAACCGACCGTGTCCAAAGTTCTTTCTGGTGAAGGAGTGAGTTTCGGAGGTCTTGCCGGGACTGGATTTACTCTGCTGGATGTGCGTCGTACGACGGATATCAAAAAGGGTCTTGAGCGCATTGTGATTGATGTGGGTGATATGAGTGGAGCCCCTCTGCGCGGTTGGCCCGGATATTATTATGCGGAACTTAAAAAAAATCCTTCTCGCCTGGTCATTGATTTTGCGCAAATGCCGAATGCCAATTTAGATCAAACCCAGATCTCGTCGCGTTTGAAAAGTTCTTTGGCGGTGACAAAAAGTACGATGAGTTTGGATCCCGTGGACAGCTCTTTGAATTTAACGTTGGATCTAAAAAAGAACACCAAGGTGCGTGTTTATCAGGTGGCAGGTAAAAAGACGACCAGTAAAGTTGTCATCGACCTTGTGGCGGAGTAGAAGCGATGTTTCGCTTTTTACTCCCTCTTTTTGTTCTTATTTCCGTCTCAGCTCAGGCTCGGGTATTTAATATCAACAACGAAAATTTCGCAGCCTACTTCCTGGCGACAGGGGGCGGCTCGCAATTAGGAACTCACGCCGTGGCTGGAGAAGCCGGGACAGGCGTCAACTATAATGGCAGCGTGAATTATAATTACACTGGAGAGTTTGGTTTTCTTTACTCCAAACCTCGTGCCAGTTTGCGTTTTGGTTTTGAGATTTTGAAACCCTCGGTTCTGGAATCCACGGCTAACAATGGCACTTCAGATCTATATTCTGCGAAAAGTGACGTCTTGGGATATGTTCCAAAACTTTCTTTTGAGCTGAATGTGCATGGCGATAACAGTTCTCGCTCGTTTGTCTCTGTCACAGTCGGGACCGCCAGTGTGACACTCAAAAATGATTATGCGCTGACGGCGGCGGGACAGACGGCTTATCCGGGTGTCGTTGACCACAGCATCGAAGCCAAAGGTTCGAGCACCTTGCTTTCAGCTTCTTTAGGATATGAAGGAATTATGACCGACACGACGACCGTGGTGGTCGAGTTTGGCTATCGACAACTTAAAATTGATAACTTGAAGTATTCTAAAGACGTGACGACATTTTCTGGAGCAAAAACCAGTGGTGATGATCTTATGACTTCTTCGGGAGTCAAACGAGAGCTGGACTTTTCTGGCGGTTTTATTTCAATCGGATTTCGCTTTTACATGTAAGGGATGAGCCACATGAGTGCATTGTATCGTCTGAAGGCGCTTGAGTATTCTTACTTATGGAACAAACAACAAGTTCCCGTTCTTAAGGGGATTGACCTGGAATTGGAAAAGGGCTGTTTTACCTGCATCGTCGGTCCCAGTGGGACGGGGAAGACGACGTTGTTAAATCTTCTAGGACTGATTGATACGCCCTCCAATGGTCATATCGAATTTAGTGGCGAAGACGTGACTCATCTTAAAGAGAAAGAAAAAGAGCAGGTTCGTTTGCACAAAGTAGGTTTTATATTTCAAGCCTTCTACCTTATTCCGACTTTGACGGTCTTAGAAAACACTTCTTACTTTTTACCTTCTTTGGGTTATTCTCATGCGGCTTCGCAAAAAACCGCGATGGAAACATTGGATCTTTTAGGTCTGGCGGATCACGCAAAGAAAAGACCTTTGGAGCTTTCGGGAGGTCAACGCCAGCGTGTGGCCATTGCGCGGGCTATTGCTAAAAAGCCCATGGTTGTTTTGGCCGATGAACCTACGGCCAATCTGGATTCTGTGACGGCGGAGATGACCATCAATGCTTTCAAGGAACTTCAGAAGACGGAAAACACCAGTTTTATTTTTTCTACGCACGACTCTCATTTGGTGAGTTTTGCAAAGTCAGTCTATCGCATGAAAGACGGGCAAATTGAGGGGAGAGCATAGTCATGTTGGAACTTCTCAAAATCGCTTGGCGCAATCTATTTAGAAATCCTCGCAGAACGTGGGCCAGTCTTTGTACGGTGGCTTTGGGTTCAGCCGGATTGCTTATTTATCAAGGATTTAATACGGGGGTTATGAATCAATATCGTGAAAATGTGATTCACGGATATTATGGTTATGGTCAGGTTTTTCCTGAAAACTACTTTGGCAAAGTTCATGAACAACCTTGGAAATTGTGGTTTGAAGACGGTGAAAAAATCGAGGCGCAACTGCGCTCGTCTTCTGCCGTGACTCAAGTGTTCCCGCGGGTTTCTTTTTACGCGTTCATCGTCAAAGGTGGTATCACGCTGGGCGGAAAGGGCGAAGGAGTTATTCCGGAACGAGAAAACACGTTCTTTACCGAGATGAACTTTATTGCGGGTCACGATCTTCAGCATCCAGATCAAATCATTCTTGGCAAAGGTTTAGCGGAAAGCTTGGATGCCAAAGAGGGGGATACGGTCACCTTGCTGACTCAGACCGTAAATGGACAATTAAACGGGGCCGATCTGACCGTGGCGGGGATCTTCTATACGGGCAAAAAGGTCATCGATGATTCGTTCTATCGTGTCGACTTAAAACAGGCGCAGCAACTTCTAGATACCCATCGTATTGAGATGTTTTCGCTGGCGACTCAAGGTGTGGAGGCCTGGCCTCAAGTTGAAAAAGACATCCGCAAGGCCAATCCTTCGCTTGAAGCCGTGCCTTTTGAAATTTTGGATAAAAACTATTACCAAAACTCAGTGGATTTTTTAAATGCGCAGTTTTCTTTCATTCGCTCAATTATTCTGGTCATTGTGGCCATGGGGATTTTCAATGTGATCTCAGTGGGACTTTTGGAAAGAGCGGGCGAAATGGGGGCTTTGCGGGCCAACGGTGAAAAGCGCAGTCGTCTTTTCAAAATTCTTCTTTTAGAAAATAGCCTTTTGGGAATTCTCGGGGGCTTCGTGGGGATTTGTCTGGCTGTTTTGATTGATAAGACTTTGCTGGTCAAAGGAATCCCGATGCCGCCGGCTCCGGGAATCACGCGTCAGTTCTTTGTATTCTTGGATATTATGCCAAGTCACTACATCCAAGCTTTGTTGTTGCCGATGATTGCGACAGTCGTCGCCAGCTTGTGGCCGACCATTAAACTTTTGAAAAAATCTATTCCAGAACTTTTGCGTTCAACGTAATTTTGGAAATGTGAGAGACCTCGCTTTCGAGGTCTCTGTGAATTGTCCACACATTAGACACGGTGGCAAAATTTGCGGTTTCGGCAGCTTTCTAGAGCGTCAATTCTAATTCAAAGTACTTCACGACCCTGAAAAAACGGTATAAGACTTGCTCCCTGGATTTCTTGGAGTCAAAAAATTTATGAGAGTGTCCGTTTTGGTTAATTCTAAAGCCGGTTCCGTGAATGCGGAGCTGATTGAGGCGAAGGTGCGCGAAGCTTTGTTTCGTTGCGACCTGCGTTTCTGCCGTCCACAGACGTTGACGGAGATGTGCGATTTCCTCAGTGAGGAGAGAGCGCAAAAGACGGACTATATCATTATCTGTGGTGGTGATGGCACGATCAATGTGGCATTGCAATGCCTGATGAAGTGTCAGGAACATCTGCCCATTCCTCCGATTGTGGTTGTTCGTTCGGGAACGGCCAATGACTTAGCCCATGAAATTGGAATTTCAAATCGTATCGACCACGCTGTTCGTAATATCTTCGAAGGTGTCGTGAAGAACATTGATGTGATCGAAATTAGCTCCGGCGAGAAAAAAACTTATATGCTGACCAATGGTGGTTTGGGAATGCCCGCTGTGGCCGCGGAACTTGCGAATAAATTCAGAAGTCATTTGCAGACCTTGGCGAATTGCCCGAAGTCGGCGGCTGCCTATAAATATCTGGCGCAAAAAAGTTATTATGCTGTTAAAAAGATGGGCCCCACGGTTTATTCCATGATGACGGCAGAGGCGATTCGCACTTGGAATCCCGACGGCTGGGAACTTGAAATTGAGATTCCCGGCAAAGTGAACATCGAGACCAGTTCGCCGATTGTTTTGATTAATAATCAGCAAAGCATCGGGGCCAGTTTCTTGCCGGCCCCTTACACCTCAAATACAGACGGCACCGTCAATCTGCTGTTGTCGGAAACGAAGAACATTCCGGAACACACACGGGCGGCCTTGCACATTCGTCGTGGTAGTATTGATAAATCATCTGCTTTCAAATCATTTGAGCTCAAAGAGTTCAGACTAAAGAGCCAGAATCCCCGTCGCGCTTTGACTTTTTTTGGAGATGGCGAGATCCTTCTCAAAGATGTTCAGGAGCTTTCCGTTCGCTGTATACACCGCGGACTTCCTGTCATGGTCAGACAATAGGTGCAATCTGGAGGTCTTCCTTGACCAAACCCCGAATCCTCGTCACAGGGGGAACTGGTTTTCTTGGCAAAAAAGTCGTTCCTCTGCTTCGTGAAAAATTCGAAGTGGATGTGTTGTCTCGTTCGGGTAAGACAGAAGTCCAGGGGGATCTGACCCAGTGGAATGCCGGACTGGACCTTGAGGCTTTGAAGGATAAAAACTATTCTCTCTTTCTGCATATGGCGGGTCTTTATGACCTGACGGCCTCCAAAGTCGATTGTTACCAACACAATATTTCCTCTATGGGAATTGCGCTGAAGGTGGCGGACGCCCTGAAGATTCCATATTTTGTAAATACCAGCACCGTGGCGGCGGGAATCAACTCCAGCCTGGGTTCGGTAAAACCCTATGATCTTAATTTTTCCAAATCTTTCCCCGATGCCTATTCCGAGTCCAAAGCGTTAGGGGAACAGCTCTTACAAAATTGGGCCGCGCAATTTATCCGGGGCCGAGTGAACTTACGATTGGGCGTGTTGGTCGGGGACTCCAAAAAGGGAGCCATCGAGCGCATTGATGGGCCTTACCATTCGGCGGAAGCTTTTAATAAAATCCGCGCGATGATTGAATCCTTTCCCACGTCCTTGCCGCTGCCAGGGAATGCGCAGACTCGCCTTCCTTTGGTGCCAGTGGATAAGGCGGCCGAAGCGATTGTGAAATTTTGTGACTGGGCTTTGTCCAGTCAACCTCAAGGATATCAAAGCTATCACCTGACGCCCACTTATGGTTTGGGGGTCAAAGAGCTGTATGTTTCGGCATTGAAGTACCAGGCGATTCCTCACCGAGGGATTACTTTGTTTGATCAGATTTCCGAATCCGTGATTCTAAAAGTTTCAAAATTTTTGGCGAAGTTCCCGGAAGAGGAGCTTCATTATCTGATGAACTTCCCAATTTACGATACAACAGCGACTCGCGAGGTGTTGGGGGAAAACTGGTGCCCTGAATTTAAAGAATACGAACAAGTTTTTTGGAGCGGCTATGAAGAATTCGTATCGCATCGCTGAGATCAGCTTCGGTCGTCCACACTGGGACACCGCCTACGAATTTGAGTTCGAAGGAAAACAGTTTGAAGTGCAAAGATTCAGCGCGAACTTTTCAGTCGAGACCGTTCGTCGTTTGATCGAGAGTCTTCGCAATCAGGTCGATGCATTTGCTTTAACCAGCCTGCCACCGGTTATTAAATTGGATCAGAAAAGCTATGTTCATCGCCAGTATCTGGAGATCATGGGCATTCCTTCGCCCGTACCTTTGTGTGATGGAACGGGATTACGAGAGATCGCCAATATTAACTCATTAGTGAAACACATCGAGGCGGGCAGTATTCAGCCGGATCGCGGTGTGTTTTTTCCTTCAGCGGTGTTTTCGACGGAGTTGGAAGAGTACATTCGGGATCGCTATCGGAAGTCGGTCTATATTGGGGATGCGTACTCACTGTTAGGTGTGCCCTGGTTGATTCAGCCTTTTCCAGGTTTAATGACCCTGTCGAAGCTGGTTTTGAATGTCGCCAATTTTAAAGATCTGCGCAAGAACACTCCCTTAGCAGAAACGAAATTGCAAAAAATGAGTCGTTCTTCGTTAGCGGCGCAGGTAGAAAACATTCAATACGTTTTTTGCGATCTGCCTTTTCTACTTCTTTTTGATACCGCGACGGAATTTGTTCGCGGGAAGGACCTGGTCATCTGGTCTTCGCACCCCTTGATGGAGGCGGAGGCTAAGAAGTTTTCTCCACGCAGTATTATCAATTTATTTCCAGAGAACTACCGCATTCATCCCTACATGAATTATTCGGTCTTGGACGCGACTTTACGTCTATCACATGGACGTACGGCTCCTTTGACGCTGGAAGAGTGGGAGCAGATTCTGACCGAGGACACCGAGATTCGCCAGGTGGCTCGCAAATACGTCATGACTCGAAATGTTTCGACGCAAGCGAAGATCTCGTCGGGGATGAATGCAGTAAAAAATAAGATCTTAGGACAGCCAGAACCCGATTTTGCTTTTGTGATCCATGCCTTGTCCCATCAAGATTTTATGCGCTTGCCGATTTTGTCGGCCTTAAAACATATGCCCAAAGAGTGGAATGATCCCTTTGATCGAATGGCCGCCAAAGCGCCGCCTTTTGTGCATGGACATATTAAACATATTATCAGCTCAGAGACAGGCGAAGAAATTAACGGCATTCTCTATGCGTTGCCAGCAACTCCCAAGGTGCTTAAAGAGACAGATCCTGAAGTGATCTATCGAAAAATCGAAAGTCTTTGTTACGATGCTGCCAATCGCGGCGCGAAGATGATTGGATTGGGCGCTTACACAAAGATTGTGGGAGACCAGGGCATCACCATCAATCAGAACAGCCCTATTCCCGTGACGACAGGGAACAGTTTGAGCGCTTCGGCCACCTTGTGGGCCTTGAACGATGTCGTTCAGAAAATGCGCCTTTTAAATATGGACCCTCAAAATGGGTTGGTCGATGGAATGGCGATGGTCATTGGGGCCACGGGTTCTATCGGACAGGTTTCGGCTAAGCTTTTGGCATTGGTCTTTAAGAAGCTTTGTTTAGTGGCTCCACGGATGAATCGTCTGCAAGAATTGAAATATGAAATTCAAAAAATGTCGCCACACTGTGAAGTCATCGTGGCGACAGATGCCAATGAGCTTGCTGGCGAAGCGGATGTTCTGGTGACAGCCACGTCGGCCTTAGATCACAAGATTGTCGATGTTATGAAGTTAAAACCAGGAGCCGTCGTCTGTGACTGCTCTCGGCCTTTGGATTTTGATATTGAAGACGCGAAGAAGCGTCCTGATGTATTGATTATCGAATCAGGAGAAGTGGTTTTGCCAGGGCCGGTGGAACTTGATTGCGATATTGGTCTTCCAGGCAACACCGTCTATGCGTGTTTGGCCGAGACCGCCTTACTGACTTTGGAAAAGAGATACGAAGCCTTTACCATGGGACGAGATATCGAATGGGACAAGGTGAAGCAGATTTATAAAATGGCCCGTCGCCACGGAGTTCAATTGGCGGCGATTCAGGGTCACACGGGGATTATTACGGACAAAGAGATTGA
>JAHRXB010000153.1 GCA_019104905.1 Bdellovibrio sp. | reverse complement strand
GTTTTACTCACATCAACGGCTCCCGCGACTTTTAAAAGGGTGCGACGAAAGCGATAGGGATAAGTCACAACCACGACTGAGACGACAGCGAGGTTGTCCCCCTGAAACTTGACCTCTTCGACTTCCACTTCCGAATTCTTATCGATCAACTCGACATAGGACTGACGCAACCATTCAGAATCCGGTAAAAACTCCGCCGCCTCCTGACGAATCACCTCGCTGAACTTTTTTTGTCCCATCTCCAATGCCATTTTTTTAAGCTTTCCCTCTTCCGAGGAGCAGGCAGAAAAACATAACGACAAGCAAGCCAAGGCAATCAATAGAGTTTTTTTCATATATCCCTAGTTATAAACTTCTTGCTTTTAGGATACCACCACTCAACAAAGCGCGTCAAATGGAGGGATTTAGGGCACTTTGGGGTGGACGAAGCCCCTGGTTTATCCCTATATTCAGGGGTCTTTGGGAGATACTAGAAAATGACTACTTTCATCGGAATTTTGCATATCATCATTGCTTTGGTTTTGATCGTGCTTGTGTTGATCCAGGACTCTAAAAGCAATGGCGCTTTGGGTATGGGCGGATCTAGCGGTTCTAACTCTTTGTTGGGTGCAACGGGTGCGCAAACTTTAGCTAGTAAAATGACTGTTTGGGCAGCCATCATCTTTGCTGTGACTTGCCTGACTTTGTCTGTTTTGACTTCGACTAAAACAAAATCTGTTGTGGACTCATTGCCACTTCCGACGGCTCCTGTTTCTGCACCGGCTCCAACAGCTGATGCAAATGCGGCGGCTGCGACGGCAGTTCCTGCAACTCCTGAAGCCACTCCGGCGGCTTCTCCTGCTGCAACCACAGCTCCTGCTCAAAAGTAATTTTAGTACATCTTCATAAGGTTCTTCGCTATAGTTTCATTATGGCGAAGAACAACTGGCTGATTCCATCTTTGATTGTCGTGGGCATTTTTAGTGTAGCCCTTTCTCTCTTTATTGCTTCACAAACTGAAAAACAAAAACCCGGAGCCCGTCCTCTTGCCCGTCTCGAACTGAACCTGGGCAAAGTCTTTGTTTTGCGCAAGAACATGACTCAAAAAGAAGTTCTCACTCGCAAGGCGACCTTGTTTGCCCTGGACTCCATTGAGACCGGTGTCGATGGTGATGCGACCATGGAGTTTGATTCTGCCTACCGCATTCGCATTCAAGAAAACTCCCTTATCACACTGGATGAAGAAGGGGACCGCATCGTGCTTATTATCAAACGAGGCGATGTACAGGTGGAAAACTACGGTCGCGAAGGATCGGTCTTTGTCTCTAAGGACGGCGTGCGCTGGAATGCGACCGAATACGAAATGAATTATAAGAAACAAGCTCCGACAGAGACTCTGCCGGAATTAGCCCCCGCAGAGACCTCTCAAATTCCGACGGCGAACATAAATGACGGACTGACTTCCGAGTTTATTCAAGACACATTGAAAACTCACCGAGGAGCTTTCTTTAAATGCTACACTCAACTTTTGCAAAAAAATCCCGGCGTGGTGGGGCAAGCCTCCATTAGCTTCACGATCGAAAAAACCGGGAAGGTGTCTTCCGCCGAGATTGCTTCTTCGAGTTTAAGTGATGCGGCTTTCAAAAAATGCCTGCTGGAGGCGATCCGCCGCGTGGAATTTAAGTCGTTTAATGGAGATCCTATTTCGACGGTATTCCCTTTGCGTTTCGAGTAGGCCCCGCTCTCGACAGCCCCTACCGATAATCATGAAGATAATCAATGCGCTCTGGAATCCATGGTTCATGGACTCCTTCCATTTCAAAGACCCGTCCATCCTCCACAGTCTTTTCTTTCAGCGGCATCACCGAAGGCTCATAGGAGGGATGTAAAAGACCTTTTTCAATGAAGAAGGGGCGAACCTCTTGGAACGCCCGTTCACCTAAAACTCCGCGACGAATGAACTCGTCAAAACTTTTCATCAGTTCTTCTGGCGTATAACCATAGTTGTAGATCATGTCCTGAAGAACTGAGTACACGCCATCAAGCCCCAGACGGCGATCCTGATATAAATCCAAAGAAACTTGAAATGTGTTGTAGGTCGCCAAAGTTCTTCGACCAAACTTTAAGTAGTAATCAGGGTCTGTATCGGTGGCCAGATTGATATAGATCTTTTCCACGGGATCGTTTTCGGGAATATTCGCTTGCAGTTCTAAGATGGTATTGACCTGTTCCCCGCTCACGTTGAGCTTCTCCAGTGTCGTGCGAATTTCATGCGCGCCAAGACGGCGTGAACAAATATCTGAATACAGATTGTAAATGATCGCATCCGTTTCGCTGTCGTCTCCCCAGCAGATCTGGCGCACATTTTCGGACAATCGCGTGCGCAACTGCATCAGGGCTTGAAGCTTATATCCCACTTGTTTGGTTAAGCGCCAAAAACGTCCCGGCCGCAGATTCGCCAGATTGTCTTTATAAAAGCAGCCAAAGGGACGGATGTTATCTAAAGAGAACTTTTCCGAAATTCTTTCTTCCATTTGCGGCGGAGACGCCGTGATGAAATAAATCGGAAAATACATATAACCCTTTTGTTGCTTTCGATAAGCCGAAAGGGCCTGCATTAACGAGTTCGTACCGGGAACATTTTTTTTATTTAGGGCGCGCTCAAGAATGGTCGTCATCAGTCCCGACAACGAATCAATGGTGGTATCTAAATAGGTTTTATCAAGGTCCCAAAGAAAGACCTCGTCATGACTTTTTTCCATTCCTTCCGACACATATCGAAAGAAAACCACGTCCCCATTCATTTCGCTGCGATCACGCCAATCCGCCATAAAATTAGTTTCTCAGTCTTATGGGCTTTCGTCAAAAACATCCCGAGCCCGGGGCTGGCTCTGCCATTTGGCGGCAACGAACCTGAGCGCTGGAACATTTCACTCGTAAATGAAAGTGATTGTGATGATCCGTGTCTGCAATCAGACGGCGAAGCGTTTCGTATGCTAGACCTTCATTTTTTCCCTTTTGCAGTTCGCCGTTTTGAATTGCAACACCACATAGGGCCTTTTTAAGAGTCCGATGGATAAAAATCCTGTCAATAAGTTGGGTATTTACAACATGCTTAAAGAGCTTCCATTGTTCCTGTATCATCCAGTTAGCGTGGGGCTTGTCCACGGCCACCGCTGACGCGAAATAATTCTGAAAACTTTTGTTGTTAAAATAGAAGGCCACATCTGCATCAAGTCCGTTTTGATGGGATTTATGAGTTCCGAGCCGTCCTCCCGCCTCCCGAGACAGATCACCGACCGCTAATACATAACCAGACACTTCTTGTTTCGTTATCTGTCCCATCTGCGCGATGATATAAGCCAACTCATTGGTGGCAAAATAAGTTTTCCTTTCGGGACGAAGGATACGAAAACCCGCCGGAGTATGGTTTTGCTCATATTTTAAAAGATTCGTGGCGTTTTCCAAACGCCCCGCATTCACCGGGCCAATCGCCTGACTGACGCTGGACTTGGGCTTTGCGGGTGCATCTTTCTTAGGCTCTTCTTTTTTTGGTTCCTCTTTTTTTGCTGGAATTTGGGGTTTTACCTGAAGGATGTTTTCAATATCCTCCTGAATAGTACCCACGTATTGGCCCGGCTCCCCGTCCACTTCATCGGCCCCACCTTCCGGGGTCAAGTCCTCGGGATCCTGTTCCTCTTTTTTTGCTTCCGGCTTGTCTTCGACTTTCACCTCTTGATGGGACTCGATCTGATGATGATAAACCACGCCCTCGGTATAAATGTAGATATCGATGAAAGAAGAGTGACAGGTCCCGGACTCACTTAAACACGTGGCTTTGGCCGCGACCAGAGGAGCCCCTTTGGGGGCAGACTCTGAACTATGATTTTTTAGGGCTATAAATCCATCTGAATCAAGGGTTCCCGTCAAATCCACCGAGACATTTTCAAGAGACTGCCCCTTCATCGAAAGATACTCCATCTTTCCGCGCAGGCGCATGGACTTGGTGGTGGAATCAAAATTCACCGACATGTCTTGAATACGAGTTGCCCCGCGGGCGATGCGATACCCCGCTTCTTCGACCACCGTGGGACGCGCAGGCTCTGCCGTCGTTGTGGCCTTGGAGCCCTCATCACGAGAGTCCGGAGCACAAGCGCCTAAAATTGTGAAAGAAATAATAATACTGAGGGTTCGCAAAACGTGCTTCATCCTGCCGATCGCCTTGCAGGATTCATGCTTTCTGAAATGCAATAAAACTGTCTTCGTCAGTGGGCCGCTGTCGAAGTTTTAGATAGGTAGGACAGAAATTGTTCCCGCAGTTCTCCGTTGCGGATTTCATAGAGATCCCCATGATGTCCCCCTGGCACAACCCAAATCTCTTTAGGTTCTTTGGCCTCCGCGAACATCTTTTCGGTATTTTTTAGTTCCACCGCGTGATCTTCATTTCCATGTATAAACAAGAGGGGCACGGGTGCAATCGACTCTAACGATTTTGGCGCGTACTCGTCGCTTAAGACCAAATAGGTGATCGGTTGGAACGGCCAGGTCCACCAACGACGCCCCAAAACATTTCTCCCCATCTGCTGATAAGAAGAAAAGCTGGCCTCAATGACAACGTTACGAAGAGGAATGGCCCCTTTGATCTCTTCCACTGTCCTCAAAGCGACAATGCCTCCCAGACTATGGCCATATATTATGAGCGGTCGAGAATCCTTTCGTAAATGAAGCCACTGAGCTGCGGCCATTCCTGCCTCGACGGTACTTTCCGGAGTTGGTTTTCCGGTCGACAAACCATAGCCAGGATAATCAAAAATAAAATAGTTATATCCCTTGGAGGGAAGCCAATGAAACATCAGAAAATGAGAGGTGAGGTTTTCAGCATTCCCGTGGAAGAATAAAAGAGTCCCTTTGCTTTCCTGCGGGTTCGTAGCTTGAAAGTACCAACCATGGATCGTGTTCCCGCCTTGAGTTTTCAAAAACACATCTTCCGGCTGCATTTTTATTTTTGCCGGATCAAAGAGTTTCTCTTTCAAAGGGAAATAAAAGACGGACTGACACCCTGCCAGCATCAACAGGACGGTGATCTTGAGAAAAATGTGCCCGAAGGTCCAGTACCATTTCGTCATAAAGGAATCATGAAACGGTTTGAACGTCCCTGGCAAGACTTTAAAACAGTCCATATTTGTCGGATAAACTTGGGCTCCCGAAATTTGTTAGCTATCCTTATTTCTATGAAAATCACTATTATTTTTATGACTGTTCTTAGCCTTGTTTGCCCGGCTTGGGCGCAAGAAGAAAATCCCTTTAAAAACCTGGACTATCCCGAGTTGCAAGTGGCCCCACGGGCCTCAGAGCGTCTGGCGCAAATGGCGCAACTGGAAGAGGAACAGAAATTTATCAATCAATGGCCCATGTTAGTTTCAGGTGCCATGACCCTCATGGCCGGATTGCAGAATCAGGGTAAATACAAAGATGCCGAGCCCTCAGACTCTCAGAAACGAGACAGTGACATGGCCTACAACACGGCTCTCGGTGTGGGCAGTGCCTGGGTGATTATCGGAAGCTACTTGAGTTTTAAAAAACCGATTTCTTCGGATTTAGGAGACGTCAAAAAGATTTCCTCTAAAGATCGCCGAGGAGATCTAAGCAAAGAGCGCGCGGCCGAGGAGCTTCTGGAAAGAACGGCACGCACCCAATCCACGCTGAGCAATTTAGCCGTCTGGACGAATCTGGGAGCTTCCATTTATGTCACCAGCAAGGCCGATGAAAACAACCGCGTTTATGGAATTCTTGCGGCCACGGCCTCGTTGTTGCCGTGGGTATTTCCTTCGATGTATGAATTCAACTACAACAAACATCTGGAATACAAAAGAAAGATCTATGCGCCTCTGGTGTGGATGAATTTTGATCCTCATCAGGCCAGCCCTCAGGTCCATCTTAGCTGGAGTTTCTAACATGAAGCTCTGGCATTGGCTTTTGACTCTTCTTCTTTCTGTGAGTCCAAGACTGGGCCTGGCTGCGGCTCAACAAGAGTCCCCGAAAATTCCCGACAACTACGTCGCCTGTAAAAGTGCCGACGAGTTTGAGCAAAGTGTTGAGTACTTTCGTTCTGAAAAAACGCTCGAGCTCAATGACAGTCAGGTGGTGAAGTGGTCCTTGACGATTTCGCGAGGTTGCACCGGGGCCCTGCAAAGATTTAAACAGATTTATGAATTGCTTAATAAGTCCGGAGTGGATCTTAGAAAATGCGTCGAAATGGCGGCCTCCTTCTCAAAAAAATCGGACGAACAAACTAAAAGTTTTGCCGGACTTTTTAAAACCTTCTTTCTGGAAAATTATTTCGATCTGGATTTTATGACCGCCTTTGAAGTCTCTGAAAAATTGTCTCAAAACCCTGCCAAGTCAGAATACGCCCGCAAAGACTTTGAAAGGCTTTATAAGTTCTGCACGGATCAAAACAAGCTGGGTCTTCCGTTTAAAAACTGCGCACAGTACTCTTTAGGATTATTGAAACACTACGATC
>JAHRXB010000135.1 GCA_019104905.1 Bdellovibrio sp. | reverse complement strand
TTTAGGATTGCCGACCATATTGCGATGTTGGATAGTGGCCGGGTTCTACTTTATGGGACTCCAGAGGACTTTTTCAATACCGATATTGAATTGGTGAAAAGGTTCGTGACTAAAGGGATGAAACATCAATGAATTGGCTTCGCGCTGCAGAGTTTAAAGTTGGTTTGTTAGTGATCGTGGTGGGATCTTTGATCGCCGTCATGTCTATGCAGGTGAGTGATGATCCGTCCTATCTGGGGCGTTCTAAAAAAGCCTGGTTCCTCTTACCGAATGCCGGTGGGCTGATTAAAAATTCAGCGGTTCGTTCTGCCGGGATTCCTGTCGGTGTCATTAAAAACATCACCTTGCAAGACGGCAAGGCGCGCATCGATATCACCGTGAAATCAGATGTTCCGTTAACGACTTCGGCCTCGGTGGAAGTCAAATCTCAGGGTATTCTGGGGGATAAGCATGTGGAGATTTATCCAGGATCTCCGACGGACCCTCCTCTGGATGACAACGCGCAAATTCTGACGATCCGTGATGGAAGCTCCATTGAGAATTTGATGACTTCAGTTTCTGAAGTGACGTCGTCCTTAAAGGAAGTGGCAAAAAATCTTCAAGAGGCAACGTCTGAAGACGGGACTCGTCGTCATGTCTTAGGGCGCATCGTAAAGAACATTGAGACTTTGACGGGTGATTTGGCCCAGATGACGACCGAAAATAAAGAAAAAATTGGCGACATCGTGGATGATGTTCATGCGGTCACTTCGTCTTTGAAAGACATCATGAATGACAAAAGTGACAAGGGTCTTAAAGAGACTTGGGCTCGCCTGTCAAACTCAGTTAAAAACCTCGATGAAATCACCTCGAAGATCAATCGCGGTGAAGGTGCGATCGGAAAACTTGTCAGTGACGAGTCCACGGCAGAAAATGTCAGCTCTGCGATCGACGGCCTCAGTGGAATGTTGGATACCGCCAGCCGTATTCAAACGGCTTTCGATTTCCGTGCGGAATACTTGGGTGATGTTGCCGCGACGAAGTCTTATATCGGAGTGCAAATTCAACCGGGCTTAGATCGTTATTATTATATCGCCGTCGTCGATGATCCGGCGGGCGTTGTGGAAACGACCCGAACCCAAGTGACTGGATCGGGCAACGGGGCTCCTGCGGATTATACAGAAACTAAAACCTACCAAAATAAAATCAAATTCACGGTTCTTTTTGCCAAGAACTTCTGGGACCTGACCTTGAAGGGCGGTTTGATTGAGAACTCGGGCGGTTTTGGCGTCGATTATCACTTCTTCCGCCGCAAGTTGAAGTTCTCGTTGGAAGCATTCGACTTTAGCAAAACAAATGTTCGCAGCTCTTTGTCGTACACTTTATATCGCGGAATTTATATTACCGGTGGAGTCAACGACGCCCTTGATAAGGCCGGCGCAAGATCGGGATATTTAGGGGCTGGACTTTTCTTGACCAACGACGATCTTAAATTGCTCTTAACCAAAGCGCCTTTTTAACGCCGTATGAATGATGAAAACCTTCCAAGCACAGAGAAAAACTGGTTAGTCAAATCCTCCACGAGGATCTTGGGACCGTTTACTTTGGAGGAAGTGACTGAGCAATTGAAATCAAAACAGATTTCAATCATCGATGAAGTCCGTCTGCCAGAAGGCCGTTGGAGTTATATACGCGAAAACCAACTGTTCATTGATATTGTTCGCAATATTCGCGAAGAGCAAGATGCTCATTCCGAGCAGACCATGACTCAGTCGATTGCTCATCATACGATGACCAAAACAGACGCCTTGTCAGTGACGGATGATCTCACGCCGACGCCGGCACCGATGAATTCTGATTTAACTCCGCCGCCCCTTCGTCAAAGAGACATTAAAGATGTCACGCCGATTATCGAAACTCCCAGTGCGCGCTCTGTTGCGACCGGCACCTCCAAAAGTTATGGAGTTTCTGGCGATGCGCGAGTTCAAGGAAAACTTCGTCAGAAGTCCAATGCTTTACGCTGGAGCTTGATGGCGGCAGCCGTGGTTGTGGCGGGGATCGTGGTTTTTGGACTATCGCAAAAAGATAAAAAGAAGACTATCGGTTATGAAGAGCTCATGGGCCAGGCGATCCGGTACAAAAGCTTGGGTCTTTACGAAAAGTCACTTCAAGCCTATCAGAAAGCCAGTGCTTTGAAAGAGCCGGATGCGGATTCGGCTTTGCAGATGGCTCCGGTTTTGATTTCCGAAGATCGCCAAAGTTTGGTGGGACGACGAATCTTAGAAAGAGCTTTGGGGCAAGAAGGACGTAGTCGCGCTGAAGTTGTCGACGCTTATTTGGGGATTGCCGTTTCTTATATGATGGACGGGGATTTAAAACAGGCCGAAGACACTCTTCAAAAAGCCATTGGTCACGAACCTTTTAATGTATCCGCTCTTTTGAATTTGGCGATCATTCAGCAGAAAAAAGGCAACTACTGGGATGCGATGCGAGAGTTCGACGGAATTTATCGTAAGAACGCTCAGTCCGTGTTGGCCTTGTTTGGGCGCTCGTTATCAACCGTCGAATACGCCAAAGCTCATTCGGATACGGGGGCTTTGCAGGTTCTGATTAGAGATATTAAAGAGAATGTTCAGAAGACAGGATATTTGCGACAAGAACTTCTCTTGTTTGAGGTCTATGCCTACACTCTTTTAGGGGATGTGGATGGCGTGAACCAATCGGTTGTGCAATTTCTAAATCAAATGCCTGGGCAAGCAAGAAACTATTCTCATCCCTTGCACGTGGACTGGCGGTTTACTCAGTGGGACTATCTGGAAAAGTATTGCTCTGAGATCTATCAAAAACAGCCCCCCAATCCTCAATTAAAAGCTCTGCGCGCGGTGTGCTTGATGGAAGTAAATAGAGACTCTGATGCGACAAAACTTTTGCAAGAAGCGATGGCAGAGTCTCCGAAAGATCCTTATGTGATGGCAACACAGGCCAGTTATTTGGCAAAGATTGGTCGTCTGCCTGAAGCGATGGCTATTTTAAAGATGCCGGAGCTGGGCCCTTTGGCAATCAAAAATCTTTTGGTCGGAGACATTTGCGTCAATACCCAAGACACATCGTGTGCGAAAGCAGCCTACACGCAGGCACATAGCCAGGACAACACTAACGGATCTGCTCTTTATGGTTTGGCGTGGGTGGCGATGCACTCCAATGATCGTCAATCGGCTTACAACTATGTTCGTTCTGGCTTGCAGGCGGAACCGAATTTTCTTCCTTTATTAGAGTTGAGGGATCAACTGGAGTACGAGTGATGAAGAAGATCGTCCAGGCCCTTATT
>JAHRXB010000064.1 GCA_019104905.1 Bdellovibrio sp. | reverse complement strand
TGATAATAACCAACGCCCCCACCGACGGCCGCCACCGCCCCTGAGATCATATAGCCCAAACCGACTCGTTCATTTTCTTTCTGTTGATGAAGAATGTATTCGCGAAATTCTGTCCACTGAGCGGGTCCCGCATACGAGGAGTCTCCCTCAAAAGCCCACAGCGAAGTCGACGCCAACATAAGAACAAGAAGATAGATTCCAATTCTCATAACGTCGCCCCTAGTTGCATGAAGACGCCACGATTATCTTTTTCAGTCCAATAAGAAAGACCGCCGGTAAAACTCTTATAAGATATCAAGAACCCCGCGGCATGATCCCTCTCTGAGGTACTGGCGACCGCATGAAGAATTCCCAAACGATAGGCCGCCGCCGCTCGCACCGCTTCGCGCGCATTTTCCGTTTGCGCATTGACTTGAAGCTGCACACCCAACTCTAAAAGCCCTAAAGGAACTGCGGGCTTGACGGAAACTCCCAGAAGGGCTTCCGGTTGAATGGGATACTGCTCGCTCTTCTGACTGGAGACTCCCCAGTGCGCTAACATTCCTGAAATCTGGGGCTGCCAGGTGACTTCTTCCCAGGCATAGAGAAATCCAGGTTCCAAATAAAACAACTCTTGTGTCTGTGCGGAAAAAAGATGTTCCGAGTCCCCGGCAAAAGCCTCACTCAAAGCGAAGTACTGACCAATAAAACGCACATGCGTATAGCGCGCCTGCACGCCGGCGTAAAAATTATCCTGCATGTAGCTTGCAACTTGCCCCTTCACACTTTGTTCTTCAGCAATAACAAGATCCACCATCGGCAAAGCGGGATTTTCAAAACGACTGACCGCCACCAGGCGATACGGCTCAAAGGACACGCCCCACGTCGCGGCTTGAAAAGACGCCTCGATGGAAAAATCAGCCTCCATAGATTCTCGATGGGAAAAAAAACGGGCCACGGCCCCTTCATGGCTTTCGCCTCGTAAAATCTCTTCGGCGTCTTTAAGATACTCCATGCGGCTTCCCATAAAGAGATCGGCGTCAAAGCGAGGTCTTCGAGCTTTCGCGACCGCTGCGGGATTACAGGGAAGTCCCCTCTCAACACTGTCCAACGTATAGCAGGCACTCCCCAAAGAGCGCGACAAGAAGCGTGTGCTTCCATCGCGCAAGGTCGCCGGCAAAGTTTCTCCATTGGCAAGAACACAGAAGAAAAAAATCAGAAATAATATTCTTAGATGCACAGGTCCTCCTCGGGCCAAGGCACCGCATTCATCTGCTCCTTAAGACGTAAAATTTGCTCTTGAAGATTTTGAGACTCTTGAGCCTGAGCGGGAAAGGCGATCGCTAAATCTTGCAAAAGAAGTGAGACGCCGTCCAACGCTCTTAGCCCCCAAGCAAAATAGGCACGCAGTGGTCCGGTACAGATTTTTTGGGTCTTTTGTAATTTCCAATTTTTAATGCCCTCTTCAAGCGCCGACTTCAACAACACCACCCGCAAGGTGGCACCGTAAAGACGTGCTCCGGGGTTCGACTCATCTTTTAAGATCTCTAGGGCCTTTGTTAAATCTTTCCGTTCCTGAGAACCGACCGAAGGAATGCGCGCCCACTGTTGAGAGTAAACCTCGAGGAAGAGGAGAACCGCAGCGACTTGCTGAAAAATATCTTTGCTTGCCACAAAAGGCTCGGGAGATTTCACTGATCTTGCGACGACAAAAGAATAAATTTGTTCAATCCGCACTCCCGCCCGGGCGGCATAAGCCGACGCCCACGCCATCTTCACGTGAGGATGAGGATCTTTTTTCGCAAGATCAGAAAAATACTGAATCGCCTCATCATAACTCTTGCTGTCCATCATCGAAAAACCTCGAGAAAGAGACTGCTCCCGCGTCCGAGGTTCCTCTTTGGACTGGCAAGACGAGACACAAAAAATAAGCGCATACAAAACGATTTTGAGGGCTGTTTTCATATATAACGGGGATACTAATGCCACGCGTTGTGAAATTCGATATGACACACGCCGCAGTATAATTAATTCATTGATCCTTACTTCCCCGCAATATACCCCTGCGCAAGTGTAACCCTTCACAGGAGAATGACGTGCTTCGTAACTTGCTTTTTTCTATCTCCCTCATCTTGAGTGCTTCTGCTCAAGCGGCCGTTTGGACTGAGGTCAACGACTGGTCTGCGACTTATGAAAATCGTTTTGCAGAGTGGGTCCGATCTGAGTGGCGAGTTGATTTCTTTTCTCGCAAGTATCTTCCGAATGGCCAAAACAATCCTTATTATGGCTTGCGCGTGGATTGTGCTGACACCGTTTATTCTATGCGTATCATTTTCGCCTATGAAAACCGCCTGCCTTTCGTTGCACAAGATCCGACGGCTTCAGGAAAAACTATCTCCAACAAAATGAGTCGCTGGGACAAGGAAAATGAAATCACACGCGTTCGCAACTTCTTGTGGTTCATCTATGAAACGATGAGTACGCGCTCACTTCCTAATGACACTTACCCTATCGCCATCAGTCGCGACACCATTCGCTCAGGTGCTTTAATGGCGACGACCAAAAAGAATCATCACTCGTGGACTGTGAAAGAAATTCTGCCTATCGGTGTTCCCCACTTGGTCTTCAACTCCGTTGTCGGCTCGAACTCAGGATACGGCCTGCAAGAACGACAATCTTGGCCCAATCCTGACTGGGTTTTTGAAACTGATTTCACTCCTGCGGGCAATGCCGGGTTCCGTTATTGGAGACCCGCCTCCTACATTAACAAACCCGTGTGGGAAGTCCCTGGCTACAGTGAAGAACAGTATCGCATTCCTTTGAATAAATGGGTTCGCTACGTGCAAAACCGCCTGGCGCTTCGCCAAGAAACGGACAATCAATTAATCACCCGCCTTATGAAAACCACTTGTGAAGGACTCACCGGACGAGTGATTGCTGTGAATGATGGTTTGGGTTATCTGAAAAAGAACTCTCGCTGCATGGACTATGCAACCTATGACACTTACTCAACACCCAATAGAGACCGCCGCGTTTTTGACGATTTTATGTCTTTACGTCGCTCCTATCGCGAGATCTTACAGATCAACGGAGGCAATCAGTTAAGTGCCGATCTGGTCAATCAACTGAATAAGATCTTCCCCGCGATTCAAAAATCTGTCGCGACGGAAGCGGCTCAGATGGCAGTCCAAGGGCAAACAGCTTCCTCAGTCTGTGTCACAGAGTATCTTCCGGGCCAAAGCATGGACCTGGCAGAGTTCAAACGCCGTCTTTTCCTAGGACTTATTTCCAACAACCCTCATGACGATGGTTCCTATCGCTGGGGCGAATTGCGTGGACCTTCACAGCGCGCGCGCAGTTGCCAATCTTGGGACCCTTGGAGTCCCGATCTTAACCAAGAGTAAGCAAAGGACGTATGGAACCGATCAAGTTAAAAACATGGATTCTTTGGGCTCTGGTGCTTTTCGGCCTGGGCCTTTTGACGGATTACTATTTTCTGCACCTGCTGTTCCATGAAAAACAAAACGCTCTGAATGGCGCAAAGATTGTGTCTGCAGAGTCTTCGCAAAATTCTTCCAACCCCGCTCTTTCTGATGAGTCTTTTCTGGGGGCGCCCGAGAGTTCAGAGTCATCCCCGGAAGACTCCAATAAAGACAACTTTCTTTCCGCCTTGCAAAATTGTGCCCCGGAAATCGCAGCTCAAACTGTGGGGACCCCGGAGGGCCTTGTTGAGTATTTGCAAAAAAGCGTCGGCGTAAAAAAAGAAGACGTGTCGCTGGAAAACTATCATCTCACTTTACCGAATGGATCTTTGCGACGCATTCATGTCATCGTCGCAGACAATACCAATAGCTCCAGCAAAAAAGAATTGCGCTTCTTTAAGTTGGATGCGGAAGGGTATCCCGAGCGTCTTCCTTTAAAAGGAAATGAAACCCTCCTGTCTTTGTTAGCCCTGGGAACTGTAACCAAGCACGAGGCTCGTTCCCAATTTCTTTTGAAGGATGACTCCTCTCTGGCTTTGGAGATGCATGACCAGAAGGTCTTCGAACTTCAGTACAACAATCACGGCAAAGTTCTTTCCTGTCGCTTCAAAGATTGCCTCTGTCAGTAGGCCCTTAGTCCAGGACCACATTAAGTTCCTGTCACAATATTTCAAATTGCAAGCCCTCTGCTAAAATCAAAAAAGGCAGAGGGTCTTTTTTATGACAAAACAGAGTTCGTTTTTACATAGCAGAAATTTGTGGATCTACTATGCCCTCTTTTTTTCCGGTTCTTTGGTTTTAGTCTATCAGGCTTTCGGATGGGAAGTGATTGGTGACTCTGTTAACTTTCTGTGTTTGCTATTTCTGATCAATGGCATTTTTGCCAAACGGCCCCTGCACATTCTTGAAAATTCTTTGTTGATGACCTTGGGGTATATTCTTCCCTTGTTAATTCGTAATTCCTTAAAGCTTTCATACACCGAAGCCCCCTCAATGAAGGACTTCCTCTATCTAGCTCTGGTTTCAAGCTCCACGACATTGGCTTTTGGGGTTGCCTTTTCAAGTATCGGATTTACGCTGGGCTACCTCTCAACAAGAGTCATGCAAATGAGCCGCAGTAAAGTGACGACTCGCTCTCTCAGTGAAGACTGATATTAAGGACTCAGTTCAAGATCGTAAGTTGAACAAAGAGCCAACGGATAGGTTTTCTTTTTAATCGCTAAAATTAAATGCCGTGCTTCACGTCCTACCGTAGAAACATATCGAGTGCCGTGACAGCTCACAGAACTGATCGGCTGCACAACCGGAGCCGCCGGAGTTTCATCATTCACAAATTTCTCTAAGATCGCGATCTCAGGGGCCCCCCAAAAAGAGACATCTCCCCTCTGCACCATCACGGCCCCACAACAGTTATCTCGTAAAGCCAACAAAAAAGATTCAGGGCCCCACTGCTGCAAGTCCGCTGCTAAAATCAAACGTGAACTGTCTGGTTTTCTTTGGGATTGTTTGATTGGATCGTGATTGCAGGAAACGGCAAATAGAATAGCCAAAGCTAACAACATCTTCATTTTTGAACTCCTACTATGCCCTTACTCGCGGACTTGATTTGTTTGGCAAAACCTTCCAAGGCCAACCCCGACACTACGGCCGTGCCATCCTGAGCCCCACCAAACATAGAGAGTTGCTCTGAAATAGCTTCCAAGCGCATCTGCAAACTGCCAATCACAAAGTCGCGCTCCTCTTTATCCAACTTGGCAACTTCAGGGGAATCCTTTGCCTGTTTCAGATACTTCAACAAGGCTTTGCTGGTATCCAGAATGTTTTTAGTGGCTTCTTTCGAGATCGTGTTGCCTCGCAAGGCTCGATCTTCCACACAGACCTCAAACATACCAACTTTCTGAAAGGTCTCTTTGATCTTCTCGGGAATGTTCGAGTTGTTTTCTAAATACTCGTCCATGGATTGACAACGAAAGAACGCGACCGCTTTATTACACTTCGCACCTTCCGTGATCTCGTTCTTACGGCATTCCTCCTGCCGTGGCACTTGATAAACTTCATAGACATTATCCAAAGACTGAAGGTCATAAGGAGCCATTCGGCTGAAGCCATTCTTTGAATAAGCTACTTTCTCGGAAATATAAATGAAGCCATGATACTCGGGAGTTTTATCTTTTTTGACCTCACGAATAGCCCCGACGTCTCCCGCAATTTTTTCTTCGCCATCTTTTAGTTGGCGACACAGCGGCGGTCGCATATAGAAGTTCATCTCTTCAGGGCTTGAATAGCGAAGGGCTGGAAGAATTTTGCTCATGACCAAAGAAAGATTCCAGCAATTTGGACCATCCGTTTGAGGGGTGGCTCCTTGATATTTGACCACGTGATCTGGCACACAGTCTGTAATATCAAACTGACAATAGTTCTTTTTAATTTCTCCGGGGACGGAGGTGTCACATTGTTTTCCCGTTTTCGCCAGAAGATTCCACTGCGCTAAAGAGCTCACAATTTCTTGTCCCTCTTCACAGTTGGATTCCCTCAACAGCAAACGATCTTTGCTCTTTCGAACATTGAAGGCCTGAGCCAGTGATGTCATAAAAATAAGTACAAAGAATGCGTGTTTCATTCTTTGTCTTTATCGACATAATTCTGCTTCTATAAAATCCAACCTAAGTCCAGAACAGGAGGGCCCTCAATCGCCGGTACTTCCTAAAAGCTGTGCCTGCTCAAAACGAGTTTGTTCTGCCATCACCATCTCTGATAGTTCTCTCTTCAGTTTATTGAAGTCTGCATCCGAGGGGTTGCGGGGTCTGGGAATTTCCACACAAAGGTCCTTTTTGACAGTCCCAGGTCGATAACTCATAACAATGATTCGATCCGCCAGGTAGATCGATTCTTCAATACTATGAGTGACAAAGACGATGGTTTTCTTTAATTCGCTCCATATTTTCAGAAGTTCATCTTGCAGACTTCGCCGGGTCAGGGCATCCAATGCCCCAAAAGGCTCATCCATCAACATGATCGGAGGATCCAAGGCCAATACTCGGGCAATAGCCACTCTTTGTCTCATGCCCCCAGAAAGATCTTTAGGAAAGCGCTTTCTAAAGTCACTGAGCTTAAGCATCCGCAAAAGATCCGCCAGCTTCTGTTCGACCTTGGCTGGGTCCTCTTTTTTGATTTTAAGACCGAAGACGATATTCTCTTCCACGGTCATCCAGGGGAAAAGGGCGTATTCCTGAAAAACCATTCCTCGATCAGGACCGGGCTCTAAGATTAGCTTTCCATCAACATTGATCTCTCCCTGACTGGGTAAAGAAAAGCCCGCAATGGCATTAAGCAAAGTGCTTTTGCCACAGCCCGAGGGCCCCAGAAGACAAACAAACTGCCCCGAGGGAATAGAAAAATGAATATCTTTAAGAGCCACCACTTCCTGCTCAGAGCCCTTAAAGACCTTCGAAACATGATTGATTTCAATTTGTGTTTCACTCATGAATCTAGGCCCCGATGCCAACGCAATAGATAGTTATTTAGGTAGCTCACAACCGTATCAATCGCTAAACCTAAAAGGCCAATCGAGAACATTCCGGCAATAATTTTGTCGGACCAAAAGTACTCACGCGCCTCCAGAATGCGATAGCCCAAGCCATTATTCACGGCGATCATCTCGGCCACGATCATACAAATAAACCCCGTACCAATTCCAATGCGCACACCACTCAAAATATAGGGCATAGCCGCCGGGACAATGACTTTACGAAACATCAACACCGGACCGGCCCCCAGATTTTTTGCCGCTCGGATATAGATGCTATCCACCGCACGCACACCCACAATCGTATTCATCAAGACGGGAAAAAAAGCCCCTAAGGCAATCAAGAAAACGGCAGGAGGATTTCCCAACCCGAACCACAAAATGGCCAGTGGAATGTAAGCAATAGGCGGAATGGGACGCAGAACTTGAATCAAAGGATTTAAATAGTCATAAATGGTTCGACTGGCCCCCATCAAAAGCCCCAACGGCAAGGCCAAACCGCCTCCGATAAGAAAACCCAACATCACTCGATAAAAACTTTCAAAGAGATCGCGCACCAATTCTCCAGAAAAAACCCACGCCCATCGTGAACTTGTCTGTGGATCATAGGGTTCTAAAGGAAGAAGATACTGGTACCAACGAATCAAAACAGCCGAAGGGGCCGGCAGAACTTGGGGATTCACCCATCCTAATCTGACAACGACCTCCCAGGCGATCACAACCAGCGTGGGAACCCAGACTCCTTTTATTTTTGAAAGAAATCCCGTTCCCGTCATGAGTCACCTATTTTACGTCCAAAGTTTTTTTTGCCTCAGCCAATAAATCCAACTTCACCCAGTCCACCGCTTTGGGAGGTTTTTGCATGCGACCGACACCAAACTTTTGCATAAAATCCGTCGTGATCTGAATGTGTTCCACGGTCAAATCGTACGTGTAGGGAGAGTTTCCAATTGCATCTTTAAAATCTTGTTCCGTGATTTGATTTTTGAACATCTTTTGAATCACAAACTTCTGGGCGACCTCTGGCTTTTCAATGAAAGTTTTTGTCGCCTCGACAAAACATCTCATAAAACGTTCAGCGACATTTTTTTGGGTGTTATACATTTTTTCAGTCATCACCAAGGTTCGTATAGGTTCCCCCATCGGAGTGTCGTAGGGTTTCAACAACTCCACACCGAATCCTTTATTAATGGCTTGTGAAGACTGCGGTTCACTTTGTGCCATGGCATCGATATTTTTTGCCTGGAGGGCCTGATTGAGATCTGCGAAAGCCATATACACAATCTGCACATCTTTTCCCGGTTGATCGGACCAAGTCAGATTGTTTTTACTAAGCTCCGCCAATAAAAGAAGCTCCTGGGCCCCCCCGCGAGCCACGCCCACTTTTTTCCCTTTGAAGTCTTTCACTGATTTGATATTCGCATCCGGTCGTATAACGATCCGAGCGCCCCCTTCCGCAAACCCTGCCACAGCGTAAATCGGAACACCCCCGGCTCTTCCGGCGATCGCGGCATCTGCGGCACTGGCCGCCACATCGATCTCGCCAGCAATAATTGCGGGCATAATATCAATACCTTTAGCAAAAACTCTCTCTTGCACCTTCAAGTTGTAGCGGCCACAGATCTCCGTCATATAGCTAATGGCTCCGTAGTGCGCGAACTTTAGATTTCCCACTCGCACGACATCTTGTTTCTGAGCTTTGGCATCAAAGTTGAGAATAGACAGAATGAGGAGAAAGAAAAAACTGAGAAGCAGTTTTGAGTTGCGCCGACATCCTGGTTGCATAAACGACCTCCCCTGATTTTGCCTTCATGAAACTCCTGAAATACCAGACTCGCAATAAGTCTTATGACAGAGGCCCGGAGTTGGATCATGTAGAACAACAGAAACTGCATGGGGAAAGATCACAGAGGGCGTTTTCAATTCTATAATAAGAAGGCAACCAAGGAGTCCATCATGAAAAGAAAAACCGTAAAACAGACACGAGCGAAAAAAGCGCGCAGCGAACCACAAGAAAGTATCGAGGAGGAAGCCTCTCTGACCCTGCAACCGAAGATGCGACTTTCGCGCAAGAACTCTGGCGACTTCCGGGAAAGACAGAAGATTCTTTCCCAACCCCAAAACTCTGTGATTCCTTCGGGACGGCGCTAAATAAAAAAGGGGCTTTTTTAAAAAGCCCCTTTTTCATCTTCTTTTGTTTTTCTTTAGAGCCAGCAGCTCTTAACTCCGCGCTCTTTGGCGACGTCCTTTGCAAGTTCATAGCCCGCATCCAGATGTCTAAAGACGCCCATGGCTGGGTCTGCTGTCAAAACGCGCTCTAAGCGACGAGCCGCTTTTTCAGTACCGTCAGCGACGATCACTTGACCCGCATGTTGACTGTAACCCATTCCCACACCACCCCCGTGGTGCAAACTCACCCAGGTGGCTCCGCAGGCCGTGTTGACAAGAGCATTGAGAAGAGGCCAATCACTGACAGCGTCAGACCCGTCTTTCATCGCTTCGGTTTCCCGATTGGGCGACGCCACAGAACCACAATCCAAGTGATCGCGACCAATCACAATCGGCGCTTTCACTTTGCCTTCAGCGACAAGTTTATTGAACATCAAGCCGGCTTTCGCACGCTCTCCATATTCCAACCAGCAAATACGCGCGGGAAGCCCTTGGAAGGCAATACGTTCTTCGGCCATATCCAACCAACGCAGAAGATCTTTCTTGTGAGGGAAAAGTTCTCTCATCGCATCGTCAGTCACTTTGATATCGTTAGGATCTCCCGACAAAGCCACCCAGCGAAAAGGACCACTGCCCTTACAGAAAAGAGGACGAATAAACGCGGGCACAAATCCAGGATAATCAAACGCATTGGTGACTCCGGCCTCCAACGCACGCTCACGCAAGTTATTGCCATAGTCAAAGGTCACAGCACCGCGATCTTTCATCTCAAGCATTCCGCGAACGTGTTTGGCCATAGAGGCGTAAGCTGCCGCCAAATAGGCCTTCTGATCTCGAGTGCGGAATTCCTTGGCCGTCTCAACAGTGTAGCCCTCAGGAATATATCCCACCAACGGATCGTGAGCCGATGTTTGATCGGTCAAAAGATCGGGAGTAAAATTTTTCTCAATCAGCTGATGAATAACCGTCGCCATATTGCCCAAAAGAGCAATCGACTTCGCCTCTCCCGCAGCCGTGTATTTACGAACACGTGCAATCGCATCGTCGATATCAGTCGCCACTTCATCCACGTACTTGGTCTCAAGACGTTTTTGAATACGCGTAGGGTCCACCTCAACAGCAAGAACACAGGCACCGGCAAAAACACCAGCCAAAGGCTGAGCTCCGCCCATTCCCCCAAGGCCCGCTGTCAAAATCACGCGGCCCTTCAAACTTCCGCCAAAATACTGACGACCGGCTTCAACAAAAGACTCATACGTTCCCTGAATGATTCCTTGAGTTCCGATATAGATCCACGATCCCGCCGACATTTGCCCGTACATCATCAGACCTAATTTATCTAGCTCATTGAAGTGCTCCCACGTCGACAACTTCGGCACAAGGTTCGAGTTTGCAAGTAAAAC
>JAHRXB010000052.1 GCA_019104905.1 Bdellovibrio sp. | reverse complement strand
GCGGTGGCGGCTTTGGTGGCGGCGGACGCGGTCCTCGCAACTAAGCACTCCCAAGTTTGACGAACTCAGACTTGTCATAGTGACTAACAAAAGGTCTCATAGATCCCTATGAGACCTTTTTTATTTTGGATCATTCTTCTTTTTTCTTCTCTCTCTTTTGCTCAGAAAAAACTAATTGTGTTGGGGGATTCCCTCACAGAAGGCTATGGTGTCGCCAAAGAGGCGGCCTATCCTGCGCTGTTGGAAAAAAAGCTTCACGAAGCGGGGAAAAAAGAGTGGACGGTTATCAATTCGGGCGTGAGTGGCTCTACCACGGCGTCTGCGGTGACGCGTATGAAGTGGCTTTTTAAATCCAAACCCGATGCGGTGTTGTTGGTCTTGGGAGCGAACGACGGCCTTCGCGGTCTTAAGATTGAAGACAGTCAAAAACATCTTGCCGCAGCTATTGAGTATGCGAACTCGCAAAAAGTGCGAGTGATCCTGGGGGGGCTTTACATGCCTCCGAATTATGGCGCGGACTATACGGGGCAATTCAAAAAAATGTACGAAGCCTTGGCGAAGAAATACAAGGTCACATTTATTCCTTTTATTCTGGAGAAGGTCGGTGGAAATCCCAAATACAATTTGGCCGACGGCATTCATCCCAACGAAGAGGGGCATAAGATCATTGCGGAAAATATTTTTCAGATTCTGAAGGGGGCCTTGTGAGTTTAGTTTTAAATCAGGTCCGTAAAGGTTTTCACCAGGGCGAAACGGAGATTCAGGTTCTGAAGGGACTTAATGTTGCGATTGAGCCAGGTCAGATTGTCGCGATCGTCGGTCAATCAGGAAGCGGCAAATCGACTTTACTTTCGCTTTTGGCTGGACTGGAGCGCGCGGATTCTGGAGAGATCCTGGTTGATAAAGTCAATTTGGCACCCTTGTCGGAACAAGAAATCACTCTGTTTCGGGCCCAAAATATTGCCATCGTTTTTCAACAGTATCATTTGATCGCGCATTTGACGGCTTTAGAAAATGTGATGTTGTCGTTAGAGATACTCAAGATGGAAAACCCTCGCGAGCGTGCTGAGGAGGCTTTGCGAGAGCTGGGCTTGGGGCATCGCCTGAACCACTTTCCAAGTCAATTAAGCGGAGGTGAGTGTCAGCGTGTGGCGATCGCTCGCGCTTTGGTTGTGAAGCCAAAAATTCTTCTTGCCGATGAACCTAGTGGAAACCTGGATATCCATACCGGAGACAAGGTGATGGACGTCTTTTTTGATGTTGTTCGTAAATATAAAATCACCACGATTCTGGTAACTCACAGTGAAGCCTTAGCGAAAAGATGTGAAAGAGTTCTGCGCCTTGAAGAAGGTCAGTTGAGGGAAATCTAATGCTGTGGCGATTGGCGTTTCGAGAGCTTTTGCGCAGTTGGCGTTTTGGTCTCTTCTTTATTTTTAATCTCAGTTTAGGTTTGGCGGGTTTTGTTTCTCTTCAAGCTTTTAATACGGCCCTTGAAGATCAACTTCGCGCCAATGCAAAATTCATTTTATCTGCGGATTTGGCGGTATCGGCTCGTCGTGAAATCACGGATGAAGAACTGAAGAAAATGCAGGCGGTTCTGCCTGTCGGTGCGGACCAATCTAAGATCTATGAATTCTTTGCCATGCTGAGCTCTGCCAAGGGTTCGCGTTTGATTCTTATTAAGGCCATTGATCAGTCCTATCCCTTCTATGGGGAGCTGGAGCTAAAGTCAGGAAAAGTCATTCGCCACGGAACCTCCAAAGAGATTTTAAGCTCACCCACCGCCTGGATTTATCCCGAGTTGAAATCCCAATTGGGTTTGGACGTGGGAGATGAAATTAAATTGGGGAATCTTAAGCTCAAGGTCTCCGATTTGATTGAAAAAGATGCGACCCAAACCTTCAGGGCGGCGACGTTGGCGCCTCGAGTTTTCATCAATCGAGAGCTTTTGCCGCAATCGGGATTACTGCAATATGGAAGTACATTTTCCTTAGCCTATCTTTTAAAGCTGCCCTCTGGTAGCGATGAGAACGCCTTGCGGGAAAAACTATATCAAGCGTTGCCGGATCCTCAAATTACCATCGAGACTCCGTCGTCGGCGGGGGAAGATTCGGGCAGACAATTGGGATATCTGTCTGACTATTTGGGGCTTGTGGCGATCGTTGCTCTTTTTATGTCGGCCTTGGGGGCTGCTTATATCTATCGACTGTTTCTTTCAACGCGTATGAAAGAAATCGCGATCTTGCGCACTTTGGGATTACAAAGTGGCGAAGCCGTGGGTGTCTACATCTTGCAAGCATCGATGCTGGGCCTTTTGGCAACAGTTCCCACCTTGCTTTTCAGCTATCTTGTTTTGCCGCTTCTCAGTCGATTGCTGGCAAGTTTTACTCCGTTTGACTTGCACCCTCATGTGAACCTGGAAGCCTTTTTGGTGTGCTTGGTGATGGCGGTGTTTGGCAGTTTTGTAGTCAGTCTCCCGTTCTTGGTTAAGATCTTTGACCTGAAGGCTGCGAAACTTTTCAGTGAAGAAAAGTTCTCTGTCGGCGAGGGGCCTCGTCGCTGGTGGCCCTTTTTGCCTCCTTTGGTTCTGTTCTACTTCTTGGCGGTTTATCAGGCCCACTCGTGGATGACGGGAAGTCTTTTTGTGGGTTCGATGGTCGCTGTGATCTTGATGCTTCTGCTGATTGGTTTTTCTACTGTTAAGCTTGCGGGGCGGCTGAAAGGATTTCGTCGGTGGTTTTTGAAATTCAGTTTCTTAAGCCTTTCGCGTCGGGCCGGGGCCAGTCTTGCGATCTTTGTGGCTTTGGGGCTGGGAGCTTTGTTAATAAATATTTTGCCGCAGCTTAAGAACTCTCTTCAGGCCGAGTTTCAGGTCGAGGGACGCAGCAAGATTCCTTCCCTCTTTATGTTTGATATTCAGGACGAGCAGCTTACGGGCGTCGAAAAGATTCTGGAGAAAAATAATGTCAAGCCACTGGGGCTGTCCCCGTTGGTGCGAGCTCGCATTTTAAAAGTGAATGGACAGGACTATGAAAGAAAGATTGAGGACCAAGGGTTTAAAACCCGCGAAGAAGAGCGGGAGGCTCGTTTCCGAAACAGAGGTGTGAATCTTTCTTACCGTCACGACCTTTCTTCGTCCGAGAATATTATTGAAGGCCGCCCTTTTTCAGGCGAGTTTGATTCGGAAAAACAAAAATATGCTGAGCTGTCGGTGGAATATCGTTTTGCGGAGCGTATGGGTTTCCATCTGGGCGATGTTTTGGTTTTTGACGTTCAGGGTGTTGAGGTTGAGGGACAGATTATCAACCTGCGCAAGGTTAAGTGGACAAGCTTTCAACCCAACTTCTTTATTCTTGTGCAAAGGGGAGTGTTGAATGAGGCTCCGAAAACATTTATTGCCGCGATTCCCTTTTTGCCCGAAGAAAAACGATCTTTGCTGCAGAATGAGATGGCTCAAGAGTTTTCCAATGTCTCTGTTGTGGATGTGGTGCGCACAGTGGACGAGGTCCTCAAAACCGCTGAAAAAATGAGTTGGTCGTTGGAGTTGATGGCGGGGCTTGCTTTATTAACAGGTTATATTGTGCTCTTTTCTATCGTGCGAAGTCAGATCAAACTTCGTCGTTGGGAACTGAATATGCTTAAAATCCTGGGAGCTTCTTGGGGCGAGGTGGCGAGCTTTATTTTGGCGGAATTTGCCTTCCTGTCCTTCCTGGCTGCCTTGGCCGGGGCTCTGTTAAGCGTTTTAGTCAGCTTTTCTTTAAACGCGTTCCTTTTTGAAAGCGAGTTTAAGCTTTCTTGGTTTCAGCCGCTGGTGTCTGTACTTATCATTACCTGCTTAAGTCTACTGATTTCTTTCCTTGCAAGCCTGGATATTGTAAAAGAAAGTGCTTTAAGCATCTTGCGCGAGGAAAAATAGATCATGATGTCGCCCACCGAGGCCTTGGCAAAGGCAAAGAATATCTTAGATGAAGGAGGAGTCATTGGCTTCCCCACAGAGACCGTCTATGGGTTGGCGGCACGAATTGATATTCCTTCTGCGGTGGAAAAGATCTTTACCACCAAAGAGCGTCCCTTCTTTGATCCTTTGATCGTTCATGTGGCTTCCATTGAGCAAGCCAAAAAAGTGACAGCCTATTGGGGGCCGGCATCTCAGGCATTGGCGGAAGTCTTCTGGCCGGGACCTCTAACTTTGGTTTTACCTCGCGACCCTTCAGTGAATTTGATGATCACCTCTGGGCTTGAAACTGTGGGCATTCGTATGCCGAATCACCCCATGGCTTTAGAGCTTTTACAGCAAGTCGGGGTCCCTCTCGCGGCTCCGAGTGCTAATAAGTTTGGGCGGACTTCTCCAACCTCGGCCAGCCATGTGCGTGTGGAGTTTAAAAACGAAGATGTTTTCGTCGTTGATGGAGGCGATTGCCAGATTGGGATTGAATCGACGGTTCTTCTGGTTCGTCATCGGCCTGATAAAGTGGTTCTTTCCATCCTACGCCGAGGCCATATTTTGAAATCTGATATTGCAAAGGTGCTCTCGGAAAAGGGTTTTGAATTTGAGTTTGTAGAACAACTTGATAAACGAGAATCCCCCGGTCACATGAAACATCACTATATGCCACCAGTGCCGCTGATTGTTTGTACTGATGTTCAGCGGGCGCCCGGTGATGTCGTTACGGAAGTGAATCAAAAGATGGGCGAGCTTCCTGATGAAATTGAAAGTATCAAGATTATAAAGCCAAAGGCGGGGATTCACACCTGGTCTGTTTTGAAGTTGTCCGAAGATCCTCTTTTGGCGACGCGAGAGTTGTATGGAAAGCTTCGTGAGGTCGCAGCCCAGGGGGCGGACTGTATTCTTTTTTATCGAGAGTCTCATCAGGCTGGAGAACGTTGGGAATCACTTTTTGATCGTTTAAACAAAGCGGCCTCATTGATCCTTTAGATAAAACGCGGGTGTCGCTTCCTTGTGCTGACTTAAATCCAACACAATTCTAAAAGATTTCTGACAATTTGATTTTCAAAATATAGCTACACTGAAGTTGATCCAATCGGGAGGGGCCTTGATGATCAACTCACTTGCGTACGCCAGTCTTGAACGTGTGTCTTTGAATCTGCAATCTTTTTATCAATTAAGACTCAATCGTATTCATAAGTTCAAGGCAAAGGTGGAGCTTCGCACGGAGGTGGGTCCGTTTGAAATTAAGACAGTAACGGATGCAGAAGAACTGAAGGAAGCCCTCGCTCTTCGGTATGACGTTTTTCATAGGGAAATGTTAGGGAAAAAAGCCCCTCATGGTGTCGATGTCGATGAATTCGATTTTGACTGTGACCACCTGATCATTAAAGAAAAAAGAAGCAATAAAGTGATCGGGACCTATCGACTGAACTGTTCTTTGTTCACAGACAATTTTTATTCCGCCAAAGAATTTGTGATGTCACAGATCTTTCGACAGCCGGGAGTTAAGTTGGAGTTGGGCCGAGCCTGTATCCATAAAGACTATCGCCGTGGTGTTCTGATCTCTCTTTTGTGGAGGGGGATTGCGGAATATATGGCTGCGACGGAAGCGAAGGTTCTTTTTGGTTGCGCCACCGTCAAAACGGATGATCCTCGCGATGCAGCTCTTTTGACCCGCTATTTTGAAGAAGAGGGACGCATTTTGCCGGAGTTTCGAACCCGCCCGTCCTTGTCATTTACAATGCCAATGCTGAATTATTTTTTGGATGAAGTTCGCGGCCCTCTCACGGAGACTCAGAGAGCTCAGGCCGA
>JAHRXB010000032.1 GCA_019104905.1 Bdellovibrio sp. | reverse complement strand
AGCTCAGGTTTTAGAGAATGCAAAAAGCGGCGAATAATAAAACCGTGAGTGCAAAGTCCCGCACTGGTAAAATTGTATTCCTGGCAAAAATGAGTGAGAGACTGCGAAAAACGAGCGACCGCCTGATTGGCACTTTCCGCGTTGGGATAACGAAAGTCGGCATGGGCGGGGTGAAGGGATGTCCATTGCTCCCACGCTTCGCCACCGTATTTTTCGAGGACTTCTTGCTGGGTCAACCCTTCCAGATCCCCTAAAAAAACTTCTCGTAAATCAGGAGAGATCAAAAAAGGTTTTTCCAAATGGGTGTTGGCGATTTCCGCTGTTTCTTGGGCGCGCCGCAGGTCGCTTGTCATAAAGACGTCAATAGGGTTTTCTTGAAAGTAATTTTGCAGTGTCAGGGCCTGCTGGCGACCTTCCTCGTTGAGGGGGATGTCAGTATGTCCCTGAAGGCGACGTTGGTTGTTCCAATCTGTTTGGCCGTGACGAAAGAGATGAATGATCTTTGGCATAATGCCCCTATTGAAGCACTTGCCAGCAAGGACGGAAAGGGAAAAAATCTGAGTATGAATATGATTTTACAATCCTTGCGACAGTCCTTTGAGGCCCTCCTACGTTTTCGTATGTTTCTGTTGATTTTTCTTTTGCCGGTGGCGGCCGTGATAGGGCTTTTTCTTTTGTTTGTGATTTATTGGCAAGAGTGGAGCGCCGGTCTGACGGCACTTTTCGCGGGGATGAGTGTTTTTCAGTGGATTGAAAGCTGGAGCGGATTACAAGAACTGAGCCTTTGGTTTTCCATGGCTTTTCTGATCTTGGTGTTTATTCCCTTGGTTTATCTGACTTCGGTCCTTTTGATTTCAGTTTTGGTCATGCCCCTTGTGGTGAAGTGGGTGGGAGATTCAGACTTCAAACACCTAGAAAAAAAACGGGGTGGATCTTTCTTAGGAAGTCTTTGGAATACTCTGGTGGGGACGGTCGTTTTTGTGGTTGTCTTTATTGCCACGTTGCCTTTGTGGCTTGTGCCGGGCTTTCAGATTGGGCTGCCTTTGTTGTTAACATCTTGGCTGAATAAAAAAGTATTTTTGTACGATGTGCTTCAGGACTTTGCCACCCAGGAGGAGAGAGTGCGCATCGCCAAGGCGCAATCCCTGCCTTTGTATGGCATGGGCTGTTTATTAGGATTTCTTTCATATATTCCTCTGGCGTTTTTCTTTGTGCCGGTTTTGTCAGCACTTTCTTACACTTACTTCGGTCTCAATGCTCTCGCAGCCCTCCGCAAGGGTGAAAGCTAGTGGCTTTTCCCCTGAGACTGGTGTAGTACCTTCTATATGACCAAGTGCGGCCAGGAGCGGAAGAACATTGATATTGAATCTCTCAACGAGAGAGTGCGCAAGGCGGGGATGAAAATCACTCAGCAGCGATCTCAATTGTTGAAGATTCTGCTCAACCATCCGGATCCTATTTCGGCGGACGAGATCTTTCGAAAATTTGATAATAAGTCCGAGGGAATGGATTTGGTGACGATCTATCGAATTCTTAAAAAGTTCGAAGAGGCGGGCCTGGTCTCACGTTTGGAATTTGGCGATGGTGTCGCCCGCTTTGAGCTGGCTCTGGAGTCTGGTCACCATCATCACCATGTGATTTGCCGTCACTGCCAACGTGTAGAGCCTTTGCATATTTGCGATCTTGATCAGCACATCAAGATGGTTGAAGAGATGGGATATAAACAAGTTTCCCATCGTTTGGATTTTTTCGGTGTCTGCTCTCGCTGTCAGTAATGAAGGGCTTCCTCGTTTTGCCATTTAGGCAAATGAATCACAAAGGTCGTGTTTTCGGTTCCCTGAGCCAAAGTCAAAGAGCCCTTATGGCTTCGCATGATTCCACTCGAAATACTTAAACCCAACCCGGTTCCTTTACCCACTTCTTTGGTGGTGAAAAAGGGCAGCATGATTTGTTCGGCGATGGTGTCAGCGATTCCTTTGCCAGAATCCGTTACTGAGATTTCGATAGCGTCCACCAGTTCCTTGACGGTCACGCGAATCCATTTGTTCTCAAGATGTTGGATGGCGTCGAAAGAGTTGTTGAGGAGATTTAAAAGAACTTGTTCAATCTGAATAAGACGACACTCGACTTCAAGATCGGGATCTATATCGGGAATCTCAATTTCAATGCCGTGATTATAAAAACGCGTGCGACAAAACTCCAAAGTCTCTTCGATGATTTGTTTTACGGGAACGACCTCAAAGGGGTCGTAGGTTCCTTCTCGTGCAAAAGAGCGCAAGGACTTAATGATGCGGGCAATTTTGTCTGCAGTTCTGCTGATACTTTCGGAGGCTTGTTTGATTTTCTCTGGATCAATATTGTTGGTTTCCACCATTTGCGAAAGCTGAAAGGCGCGAGCCTGAATGACAGTCAGAGGGTTGTTGATTTCATGGGCAATGCCGCCAGACATTTCTCCGAGGGCGGCCATTTTGGTGGAGGAAATCAGTTTCGCTCGAGCTTCGGCAATCTGGCGTTCGGTGAGAACCTCTTCGGTCGAATCCCAGGCGACTCCATAAGCGCGGTGGGTTCCGGAATAGCTTAAAATTTTTCCGTAACAGCGAATATGATGCACTTCCTGATTTTCGTAGGTGACCCGATAGGTGAGATAGAAGTCTTGTTTTTTTTCCATCGCTTCGCGGATTTTCGCCGCGTTGGCTTCGAGGTCTTCGGGATGGGTGCGGCTGCGAACCTCTTGGACGAGAGAGCTTGAAAGGCGCGCGGGGATCCCGTGGATTTTATACATCCGCTCATCCCAAACCAAAGAGTTGTCGTCCAGGTTCCACTCCCAAGTGCCCAGATTGGCAGCTGACAAGGAGAGGTTTAATTTGTCGATGGTTTTTTTAAGCGTGTCCTCGTAAGCTTTGCGTTCACTCACATCCGTGGCCACACCCAAGACGGCGGTGGCGTCGCCGTGTTCGTTGCGAGTAAACACGGTCACTCGGTCATTGATCCAATGGTAATTTCCTGCAGAATCTTTAAACCGATATTCCAGAACCAGAACTTCGCCATCTTTGAGAGTTTTGGATTTGAGCCCCGCCTCATAAAGGAGAGGGATGTCGTCGGGGTGCATCACTTTGGCATAGTAGTCGGTGCCCATCTCGCGGATTTGTTCATTGGAGTAGCCATAGAGTTCTTGGCCGCGTTCGTTGCTCCAAACGACCATCTGCTTTTCGAGATCGAAAATATAGACCGCGTGAGAAATAGCCTTGTTGATTTTGTCAAAAATATTGGCTGAATCGGCGAGATACTTTTTTTCCATCGCCCCTAGTTTACCCACTTCTTCTGTAACGCGAAACGGCTAAATCTAAATAAAACCTTAACAATACAGGGCGGCATTATGGTGCTAGACCTATATCCGTACAGGAGATGTCTATGCTTAAAAATATGATTCTATCTTTCTCTTTGGTTGTTGGAGCATCATGGGCTCACGCTCAGGTTCCAGTTATTAAGATTGACGGTTCTAGCACTGTTTTTCCGATCACTGAGGCGATGGCGGAAGAGTTTCAAACGGCGCAAAAAGGAAAAGTTCGCGTGACGGTGGGTATCTCTGGAACCGGCGGCGGCTTTAAGAAGTTTTGCCGTGGAGAAACAGATGTTCAAAATGCGTCTCGCCCCGTGCAGTCGTCAGAGCTAGAGGCTTGCCGTAAAGCGGGTATTAAATTTCTTGAAATCCCTATCGCCTATGATGCAACGGCGGTCGTGGTAAATCCTAAAAACACATGGCTTAAATCCATCACGGTGGATGAACTCAAGAAAATGTGGGAGCCCACAGCTCAAGGAAAAGTCATGAAGTGGAGCGATGTGAATCCGGCATGGCCGAAAGAAAATTTAAAGCTTTATGGAGCCGGTTCGGACTCTGGAACTTTTGATTACTTTACGGAGGCTATTGTTGGAAAAGCCAAGTCGTCTCGTGGTGATTACACCGCCAGTGAAGATGACAATACTCTTGTGACTGGCGTTTCCAATGATCTGTATTCTTTGGGATATGTGCCCTTGGCTTATTATGAAGAAAATAAGGGCAAACTTAAAATCGTAGGGATCGTGGGTGGAGAAAAAGCTCCTAAAAAGAACGAAGCCGTTTTGCCATCGCGTGCCACGGTAGAGGCTGGAACTTACTTCCCGTTGTCTCGTCCGATCTTTATTTATGTGAGCGAAGCCTCTCTGAAGAAGGCCGAAGTCAAAGACTTCGTAGGTTTCTATTTGGACAATTCGGCGGCGATTGTGCCCCAGGTAAAATACGTTCCACTTCCTGCTAAAGCCTATGAAATGGGCAAAGAGCATGTGAAAAAGAACAAGTTGGGAACGGTCTTTGGGGGACACTCTGAAGTGGGACTTAAAATTGAACAGTTGATGAAACGTGAAGGTTCGTTGTAGTTTAGGCCAGTGACAAAAAATCAACTCAAAAAATTATCTGAGTTTACATCCGCCGATCATCCTGTTCGGCGGATGCGTCGTTTAAGAGAGCGGGTGATCGAAACTCTGCTTTTCTTGGCGGCGGCGTCCTCTGTTTTGGTGACCATCGGTATCGTGGGTATTTTAGTCACCGAGAGTCTGCCTTTTTTTGCTCATGTCTCGTTGAAGGAGTTTCTGACGGGGACCGAGTGGACGCCCCTTTTTGAAAATCCTCGTTATGGTATTTTACCTCTGTTGAGTGGCACATTCTTATCCACGATGATTGCCCTGATCGTCGCGATTCCCTTGGGAACAGTGGCCGCAGCCTTTTTAAGTGAATATATTCGCCCGTCCTGGCGTGAAGTTTTGAAGCCGATCCTAGAGCTTTTGGCAGCCGTTCCTACCGTGGTGTACGGTTATTTTGCTTTGCTCTTTGTGACGCCCCTTTTGCAAAAAATCATCCCATCCATGGGGGGATTTAACGTTTTAAGTGCAGGTATTGTTATTGGCGTGATGATTGTTCCCTATGTCAGCAGTCTTAGTGAAGATGCGATGAGGGCGGTGCCCGGGCACTTGCGAGAGGCTTCTTTTGCTGTCGGGGCTTCGCGGATGCAGACGGCCTTCCGTGTCGTCATTCCGGCCGCATTTTCGGGTATGACTTCTGCCTATGTTCTGGGAATCTCTCGGGCCCTTGGCGAAACCATGGTCGTGGCGATTGCGGCGGGGATGCAGCCCAATCTGACCTTGAATCCCACTCAGCCTGCCGCCACGATCACGGCTTTTATCGTGCAAGTCAGTTTAGGGGATTTACCGCATGGATCTATCGGCTATCAATCCATCTATGTGGCGGGCTTGAGTCTTCTTGTTCTGACGCTTTGTTTTAATATTATCGGTCTATGGCTGCGTAAAAAGTTTCAGGAGAAAGAGTGATGAAACCTTCTCAAGATATCTTAGCGAATATCAAACGCCGTCAGATGTGGGATTTTGTTTTTGCGATGGTGGGTCTTTTGTCATTGCTCTTTGCTTTGGTGACGCTTTTGACCTTGATTGTGGATCTGTCGCTGACCGGTGTTCCGCGTATTAATGCGGCCTTTTTCACAAGTTTCCCCTCTCGATTCCCGGAAAAAGCGGGGATACTCTCGGCGTGGGTCGGGTCTTTTTGCATTATGCTCACGACGGCGTTCTGTGCCATTCCGTTGGGAGTGGCTGCCGGGGTTTATCTTGAAGAGTACTCGAAGAAAAACTGGGTTTCGCAAATCATTGAGCTGAATATCATCAACCTGGCCGGGATTCCGTCGATCACCTATGGTCTGATGGCCCTGGGGCTTTTTGTTTATAAACTTAAGCTGGGGCAAAGCATTTTGACTGCGGGATTGACCCTGGGGCTTTTGGTTTTACCTATTATCATTGTCACCACGCGCGAGGCGATTCGCTCGATTCCGAATACCATTCGCGAGGCGAGTTATGCGATG
>JAHRXB010000285.1 GCA_019104905.1 Bdellovibrio sp. | reverse complement strand
GGTATTGTTCGTCGGCATCGTATTTTATCCCTGGTTGGGATGGGGGACGGGGCTGGAGCAGAATGTGGAATCCATCTTGATGCCTCCCGGAAAAGAACACTGGTTCGGAGCGGACTCTTTAGGGCGCGATATTTTTACTCGCGTGCTTCTGGGCGGGCGGATTTCTTTATCCGTGGGACTGCTCTGCTCGATCTTGTCTTTTCTTTTCGGTTTTACCTATGGAGCTTTAGCGGGATGGTTTGAGGGAGTGACGGATCGAGTGTTAATGAGGCTCTGCGATATTCTTATGGCGATTCCCAGTTTTATTTTGGTGTCCATCTTGTGTATGTCTTTGCAGTTGGTTTTACCTTTCGAAGATGTCTTTACCAAGGCATTGGTCAGTTTGTGTTTTGGAATATCGGCGACTCACTGGATGAGTTTGGCGCGAGTGACTCGGGGAATGGTGCTTGAAATCAGAAGGAAGCCTTTTGTGGAAGCCGCCGTCGCCTTGGGGGGAACGCGAGTTCACATCATGCTTCGCCATATCCTTCCCAATATGTTGGGCACGTTATTGATTTTGATGGCGATGCAGATTCCTACCAATATTTTGTATGAAAGTTTCATGAGTTTTGTGGGACTGGGGATTCATCCCCCTTACACCAGTTGGGGGATTTTGGTTCGCGAAGGATGGAAAACCCTTTCAAGCTTTCCACATTTGATTCTATTTCCTTCATTGATTCTTTTTTTAACGGTGTGGAGCTTTCACATCGTGTTAGATCATGTGAAAGCAAAACTGAGAATGTAGTGCTTAAAAACTATTGAGCACACTGTCTTGCATACTGAGCCCGGTGGTGCCCGGCGGGGTGAGTAGCATCAGCTGAGAGTGAATTTAGAAATCTTTGAATGTTCTGTAAAACGTATCCGTTTAAAAGTCCTAGATCTTTCATTGTTCGCACGGCCATACAGTCGGCATCAAACTCAGATGTCAGTGGCAGGGTGTTGCCATAGTGATGGCTCACAACATGGCCTTGGCGATGGTGGGAACACTCATGGGCCACGATGAACTGCTGCACGTCTTGAGGATATTGTCCCATCATTTGCGGGTGAAGAAGAATGGTCGGCAGGCCATTGACGATGGTGCTTTCTGCAGCTTGGCGAAGAGCCATGGTTTGTTGGATTCTCACGGGCCGATTATTAACGTCCCAGCACTCATCCATCCCCACATAGGCCAAGCTGTGAAGACCTGTAAACAAAATAGCCAGTCCTATAAAAAAGCGCATGAAAACTCCTTAAATTGTAGGGAAAATCCGTGATTTAAGGAGTTAGCAATTTGAATACCAAACTAAACTAGAGATTTGTAGGCGCTTGCCAGCCACCAAAAGTGGTCTCTAGGAACTCAGCACAGGAGATCGTCAGATGGTCTTTCATATGACGAGCCACGATTTGAACTCCCAAAGGAAGACCGTCGGAATTCATCCCCATGGGGGCCACTGTCGCGGGGTGCCCTGTGGTCGTGAAAAAACCGGCATAGATAAAGTCAAACGGCGACCAAATCGGAGCACGGTGTTTGGGAGCCACACGCGGATGCGGAGGCAAAATCAAAATGCCTTCTTCCCCCAGTTTTTCATCAAGGTCCGCTTTCATTTTTTGTAAAGCCAGCATCTCTTCGCTGAAGTCGGTTTTGCCGTTATCAAAAATCTCTCCCAATGAAACGATCAGGTTGGGAAGGATGTAATCCCCTTTGCCCAAAGCCACCTTGAGCAGTTCCTTGCCGATAGAAAGGTGCTGGGTGGGCCCCATCAAAGTTTCATAGAGATTTTTATTTTTAGAAACCTTCAAAGCGGCAAACCAAAGTTCAGTGCCTCTGACAAAAAAGCGAGGATCCAGTTCTTCAACATGGGCGCCGAGTTCCTCAAAAAGTTTTCCGCAGTTACGCACCACTTGCGCCATCTCGTCATCGGTTTGACGGGCCCGGTGAAAAATAGGTGACGGGCAGATCAGAACTTTGCGCCCGGCCCATTCTTGGATGAGGTCGTCGAGTTGAGGATTCTGAAGAGTCTCTTGATCGTAACCATCAGCGCCCATCAAAATCTTCAGCATTGGGTAAAGGTCTGTGGCTTTGCGGGCCATCGGTCCCATGGACGTATACGGATATTTGACACCTTTCAGGTTTTTGAATTCTTCTTGGGCGTAGGGAAAATGACCGGTGAGAGGTAAAAGATAACGGGAAGGCTTGTGACCAAAGACGCCGCAAAAAAAGGCTGGCATACGGATGCTGCCTCCGATGTCGCTTCCTAATCCCATGGGAGTCGCTCCGGCTCCCAGGAGGGCCCCTTCGCCGCCGCTGCTGCCACCGCAGGTGCGGCCCAAGTTGTAAGGATTGTTGGTGCGCCCATAGACGGGGTTGAAAGATTCAAACCAAAAACCCAGTTCAGGAACATTGGTCGTTCCCATGGGGATGGCGCCCGCCTTTTTCATTCGCGCGACCACGGTCGCATCCCAAGTCATCACGTCATTTTTGTGATGAATGCTGCCTCCGGTTCTTTTCATGCCGTCATAAGCAAACATTTCTTTGACGGTAAAGGGAACACCGAAGAGGGGAGGAAGAGTCGAGTTGTCTTTGGCGAGTTGTTCGGTTTGTTCTTGCGCCAATTTTCTGGCACGGACGAAGTCGTCTTCGACCATGGCATTGAGGGAGGGATTGACCTGTTCAATGCGCTCAATATGAGCCTCCAGAACCTCGCTGGGGGAAATTTCTTTCTTCGAGATTTTTGCCGCAAGTTCAAGACCGGAAAGTTTTAACAACTCATTCATAAAATTAAAAAGGGAGCTTGAGGCTCCCTTCTCCTTAAACGTTGAATCTAAAGAACAAAATGTCACCGTCTTTGACGACGTATTCTTTTCCTTCAAGACGGTATTTGCCCGCCTCTTTTACGGCTTGTTCGGATTTGTAAGAGAACAAGTCTTCGCAGTGGTAAGTTTCAGCACGGATGAAACCTTTTTCGAAATCCGTATGGATCACACCCGCCGCTTGAGGAGCTTTGGTGCCGGCGCGAATCGTCCACGCACGCACTTCTTTTTCACCCGCCGTGAAGTAAGTCTGAAGGCCCAAAAGTTTATAAGCTTCACGAATCAAACGATTGAGGCCCGGTTCTTCCGCACCCATCGCATCGAGGAAGTCTTTGCGCTCTTCAGGTGGAAGAAGAGAAATCTCAGCCTCCATCGCAGAACAAATCAAAATAGTGTTATTGTTTTCTTCCGCAGCGCGAGCTTCAACTGCTTTCGTCCAATCGTTTCCACCAGCCGCGAAATCCGTGTCAGACACGTTCATCGCATACAACACCGGCTTCGCGGTCAATAGATGCATATCACGCAAGAACGGAGCCTCGAGATCATCCAAAACAACCGAGCGGGCAGGAAGACCTTTACCCAAAGCTTCTTTCACTTTCTTTGTGACTTCCGCTTCCATTTTCAATTTTTTATCAGTGGTGTTCTTCGCCATCTTTTCGATGCGCGCATATTTTTTATCAACGGAATCCAAGTCCGCCAAAAGAAGCTCGGTATTGATAACTTCGATGTCGCGGATCGGATCCACGCTGCCAGAAACGTGCACGATATTTGGATCGTCAAAACAACGAACCACATGAACGATCGCATCAGTTTGACGGATGTGAGAAAGAAATTGGTTCCCCAGACCTTCTCCTTGAGAAGCTCCTTTAACGATCCCCGCGATATCCACGAACTCCATGGTGGTGGGAATCACTTTCTGAGGTTTAATAAACTGAGTGATTTTATCCATGCGCGGATCCGGAACAGTCACGACACCCACGTTCGGATCAATCGTACAAAAGGGATAATTGGCCGCTTCCGCCTTAGCTGAAGTCAGAGCATTAAAAAGCGTACTCTTACCCACATTCGGTAAACCTACGATACCCACCTGAAGTGCCATCAAAAACCCCTTAGAAAATAATCAATATTTATTCCCGGGAATGTAGCCTAAGTATTGAATTTTGTCGAAGCTTTTTGGACTCCATCGAGGATGATACTTTCAACGGCATCAAGGCCTCGGTTGAGGAAGTCCGGCATCTGGTTGAATTCCTCTTTGGTGAATTTACCCAGGACGTAGTCGGCAACGGGGATGTTGGGGTTTTCAGGGCGTCCTACGCCGAGTTTGAGGCGAATATAGTCCGGTGTTCCCATGAGACCCGAGATACTCTTGATTCCATTGTGGCCGCCATGGCCCCTGTTTTTATGAATCTTCATCTGATTGAAGGGCTGGTCGATATCGTCATGAATCACGATCAGATGATCGAGAGGTATTTTATAAAATCCCATGAGGGGCTGGACGGACTCTCCCGAGAGGTTCATGTAGGTCTGAGGCTTGCAAAAAATCAGCTGATGATCACGCCATTTTACTTGGGCGACTTCGGCTTTAAATTGATTTTTTATGGTTGGATTTCCGAGGCCTTGAAGAAAATAGTCCACCGCCATAAAGCCGATGTTATGACGAGTGAGTTTGTATTCTCCGCCAGGATTTCCAAGTCCAACAATCAACCACATAGATGCCTCTTAATGAACAAAGGCAGCTCGAGTGAGCTGCCTTTGAGATTTTCTGAATTGAAGTTCAGAAGCGCAAGCGAATTTATTATTTTTTCGCTGGAGCTTTTGCTGCCGCTGGGGCTGCTGCTTTTGCTGCTGCAGGTGCTGCCGCCGGAGCTGCCGCTACTGCTGCTGGAGCCGCTGCGACTTCTTCTTCTTGAGCATTAACAACCGCGATAGTTTGTTCTGCGCCAGAAAGGATTTTTACAGAACCAGTCACTTTCAAGTCAGAAACGTGAAGAGCATCACCTACGGCCAAGTTAGAAACGTCAGCAGTGAAGAACTCAGGGATTTCTGTAGGCAAGCACTCAACTTCAACGGAACGAAGAACAACGTTCAACAAACCGCCTTCAGAAAGACCGATAGGTCGGCCTTCAAGACGAACTTCAACGTTAACGCGAACAGCTTTTTTCAGATCCAACGCGAAAAAGTCAACGTGTTGAGGACGACGAGAAAGAGGGTGAACGTCAACGTGTTTGACCAAAACAACGATACCGTTGGCGTTCTTCTCAGTGCTTTTCAAAGTGAAAAGAGCATTTTCATAAGCGCGAGTGTTAAATTTTACGATTTCTTTTTCACCAACAGATACGTTGATAGGCTCAACAGCTCCGTAGATAACTGCAGGCACGTTGCGAGAGTTGCGAAGTGCGCGGCTGTTGTGTTTACCGATTTGGCGAGGTTCAACTGTTAGGTCGATTCTGCTTTTCATGTTTTCTTCCTTCTAGTCCAATAGAGGATGTTAATAATATCTCCCTTTTCGAGGGAGGCTTTGTTTTAATCAAAAAGACTGCTTACCGAGTCGTTTCCGTGGATTCGTTTAATTGCTTCTGCCAGCACCGGGGCGACAGAAATAACTTCGATTTTTCCACAATTTTTCGCCGCTTCAGTTAGCGGAATCGTGTCAGTGACCCATACTTTTTCAATAGGGCTTTCTTTCAGGCGACTGATCGCAGGACCGGATAAAACCGGGTGGGTTGCAACGGCGAACACCCTTTTTGCCCCATTCTTCAAGAGGCTGTCAACTGCTTGTGTAAGAGTTCCAGCCGTATCGATCATATCATCGACGATGACCGCCGTTTTACCAGCGACGTCCCCGATCAGATGCAGGGCTTTGGCCTCATTAGGGCCAGAACGGCGCTTATCGATAATGGCGATAGAGGCTTCAATGCGTTTAGCAAAGGCTCGGGTTCTTTCCACTCCGCCTGCGTCTGGACTCACTGCGACAAATTCAGATCCTTGCCCATAGGCTTCACGCCAGGCGCGGGCCAGGGTGGGGATAGCAAACAAGTGATCCACGGGGACATTGAAAAATCCTTGGATTTGAGCGGCATGAAGGTCCACAGAGACCACGCGGTCCGCTCCGGCAGTGGTGATCAGGTCCGCCATCAATTTGGCAGAGATGGGGGCTCGAGGAGCCACCTTGCGATCCTGACGGGCATACCCGTAATAGGGAATCACGGCCGTGATGGAGGCGGCTGAGGCCCGGCGAAGGGCATCGAGCATCACAAAGAGCTCCATATAGTTTTGGTTCACGGGAGGACAGGTGCTTTGTACAACAAAGACATGTTGCCCACGAACGCTTTCATGAATTTCGACTTGGATTTCCCCATCAGCAAAGCTGCTGACTTCACAGTAACCGAGCTCCACACCGGCAGCTTCGGCCACCTTTTTAGCCAGAATAGGGTTGGCATTGGCGGTAAAGATTTTTAGGCCCTTCATCACTCGTAGTCTCCTGAGTTAAAAGTGCGTTTGGGAGACCCTAGCAAGGCCCTGTTAGTTTGTCCACATTTTCGCCTGGATTTTTCTCTACTCCATTTTAAACGTCCGTTGTGAAAGGGCACAAACATGGATCATCTTTAATCAAAGAACCGTTTGACAAAAGTCGCCATTTTCTATGGATTCACTTATATGAAAAAACAAGTACTTATTTTTAGCATTTCAATGATGGCGTCCTTCGCAACAATGGCCTCTGACTACCAGTGCAATCTGGAAGAAAAGGCCCTCGACGTAGAGTATGCGACGGACTATGTGCTTCCTCTGACATCCTCAGACGAAGCGAACCTTGAGATCCGACGTTCTCCGGGGGGACTGACGGCGGGCGGTATTTCTGTGAAAAATGACCGGGGCCGTTTTTCTCTAATTGATCCGAGCACTAAAAAAGAGACTTTGATTCAGTTGGGTGCTGGTGAGGGGCATTTTGCGCGTTTGAGCTTTATTTCGGGCGGAGACAGCACGGACTATCTTGATATGTCGTGCGTTCGCGGTGAAATGTCTGAATCCAAAGAGCAACCGACTGGGTTTGCCTGCACAATGACGGAGACCTCTGGGGCAACGACCAAGGAAACTGTTTTTGAGATTCCTGTTGCAGCCAGCGGCCATGATTTCACTGAGCTTCCTACAACAACTTTAGCGCCGGTTTATGGTTGGGTGATGGGGTACAAAGGAAATTTTATCACTTACCTGCAAAACACAGAGACCTTTGCTGGCATGACGGTTCTGGGATCATGGGATCAACCCGTGATGTTAGGGTGGCACCCCAATGAGTCTGACGTTCAAGTGACGATTCACTGTTCTTCAAAAAAATAAAAAAAATCCCCTGCTTATTCAGAGCAGGGGATCTTGAGTTATTGAGCTGATGCTTGCAGTCGCTCTAAGAAAGCCCGTAAGGCTTGAGAGCGGTGGGAGTGTTGGCTTTTGTAGCCAGAGCCGATCTCGGCAAGGGTTTGGGTTTGTCCTTCAGGAACAAACACCGGATCATAACCAAAGCCATGCAGGCCTGCTGGTTTTGAAGCGATGGTTCCCTTCAATTCCCCTGTGAAAATCCATTCCTCGCCCGTGGGAGTATAAACCACCGTGGTGCAAACGAACTTGGCGTTGCGGTTTTGCATGGGTTTTAAGGTCATCATCTTTAAAAGTTTGGCGACGTTTTCGCTGTCGGAAGCTTTAGGGCCCGCATAGCGAGCTGAATGAATTCCCGGCAAGCCGCCCAATCCTTCCACAACAAGCCCGGCGTCTTCACCAAGAACCCACACATTGTTTTTTACGGCGCGCAAAGTTTTTGCTTTGATGCGTGCGTTTTCTTCGAAGGTTTTTCCATCTTCAGGGCGGGGCGTGAATGAAGGAAGGTCGCCTTGTGAGAAAACCTTCAGGTCGGCGATTTCGCGCAAAAGAAGTTTATACTCAGCAAGCTTTCCTTTATTTCCTGTCGCAATCCAAAGTTCCATTTAATACCTACTTCCCGGCGATTTGGTAAATGGCTCCAACGACGGCGGCCTGATGAATGAACAGTTCTTTGCAACCCTTTTCGGCCGTGTCCATCATTTTGAAAAGTTGATCTCGAGTGAAAGGAAGGTGCTCCGCCGTTCCTTGAACTTCGACGAATTGACCTTTGTCCGTCATAACAAAGTTCATGTCCGTGCCGATGGCAGAGTCTTCGTCGTAATTTAAATCCAACAAAATATTTCCTTCATGCAAGCCCACGCTGATCGCAGAAACATAGTTGATCAAAGGGTTGGCTTTAATTTCACTCACATCAGCAAGCTTCTTCAGCGCCAATGCCAAAGCAACAAATCCCCCGGTCACAGACGCCGTGCGAGTTCCCCCATCGGCATTCAAAACGTCGCAGTCGACGATGATCTGTCTTTCGCCAAGAAGTTTAAGATCCACGGCAGCCCGCAAAGAACGTCCAATGAGGCGAGAGATTTCTTGAGTGCGCCCACTGTTCATAGCCTTGTCGCGCTTGATACGCGTGTGGGTTGAGCGGGGAAGCATACCGTATTCCGCAGTCACCCAACCAGCACCGGTTCCGACAAGCCATTGCGGCGCTTTGGGTTCATAGGTGGCGGTGCAAAGGACTTTGGTTTTGCCAAACTCAACCAGCGCAGAACCTTCGGCATACTCAGACACATGAGGGGTGATTTTAATGTCTCGTAGTTGATCGAAAAGACGGCCGTCAGCGCGCATAGAATTTCCTCCAGAAGGGATTGGTTGTTCCGGCCAGAAGAAGTTGAAGACCTTCTCTGGCTCGATACAGCCATCTGTTTGATAGAGGCTAATCTAATGTTTTTGCAGTGTGATTGTCCATCTTTTCTTTGTAGGAGAGGAGGGCGCTGTAGATTTTTTGAGCAAGATCGTTTTGATATTCTGAGTTGAGCAGGCGCTTGGCTTCGCGGGGATTTGTGAGGAATCCTATTTCAATCAAGACCGACGGCATCGAAGTTTTTGAGATCACATAAAAGGGAGCTTGTTTGATCGTTGCTTGAGCGGCTGCTTCGTCATTGCCCCACACCTGTGTCAGTGTTTTTGTCAGTCGCAAGCTGCTGATCATGCGATTTTGACGCTGCAGATCCTCGACGATGGCGGCGATGTCGCCCTTCTTGGAAAGTTCATCACCGCCCGAGATGCTATGCAGTTCTTGGCTGTTGAGAATCATCTGATTCTCTTGGCTTGCAAGATAAAGACTTTCTTCGTCGGGGGGAAGATTGTTTTGAAAAAAGAACTCAACGCCTTTAGCGCGCTGATCAGAGGCGGCGTTGGCGTGCAGGCTTACGAAAAGATCGGCCTTATTTTCTTCCGCCATTTTTACACGAGAGGGAAGGCTGATGTTCTTGTCTTGCGTGCGGGTCAAAGTCACTTGAAACTGCGAATCCTTTTCCAACAAAGCTTTCAGTCGCTGGGCGACCTTTAAGACAAGATCAGCTTCTTTCGCCGGCCCATGAACAGCACCGGTATCCACACCACCGTGTCCGGGGTCGAGCATGATATGCAGGGCGGAGGCGGGAAAGCTCCACAAGAAGGCACCGGCAGCAACGATCTGTTTGAGTTGGCAGAAGTTCATTATTTAAGGGTAGAAACCCCTCGGGATCTTGTCCAGTCCAGCAGTTCAAGCGAGCTCTTGTGAGAGAACAAGCTAGACAAGAAGCTAGTTGCTACACTCGTAGACGGCACGCACCCAGATGCCGTTGCAAGGACTCACCAAAGACCATGAAATGCCTCCATTGGCGCCGACAGCGTTCCCGCCACCATAGGGCGCCTCATTGGGGCCAAGAACCGCCCAGTCCGAATCAGTCCCACAGGCATTGGCTTTTGAGAGGTAGCCGACACATCCTGAAGAAGGATATCCATTATCGCAGTCCCCGGTGGTCCAATTATAAATATTTTGCCCACTGACCTGTGATGAGTAAGAGGCATTGGAATAGGAACAAACGGTTCTGCGGGTCGCGGAATTGATGGCCTGCCAAGAAGCCCCATCACAGAATTCCATTTTTTTCGAGGTGCTGTTGTAACGAGTGGCACCACTGTTGGCGGCAGAGCAGGCGACGCCAGAGTTTCCAATACGGACTTCTCCATTTACTTCCAAACTGCTGGCTGGAGTGCTTGTGCCGACACCGACATTTCCTCCCGAGACAGCCAAAGGACTGCTTCCCAAAGCGGTGCTGCCGGTCCAGACGGGGATGTAGTTTGTTGTTCCGCTGCCGGAACTGGCGGAAGTGGCACCTCCGGTGGCTTCCCAAAAAACGGTCCAGGAATTATTTGAGGATGTTGAGTAGTTCACGGTAAAACCATCCGCGTCCATTGATACGTAACTAGCTTGTATTGTGATAGCCACGGCATCGGCAGCGCTGCAGGCAATGACTCGATCTGTATACATCAGATTACGAGCTGCGGGAGTATTTGCATAAGCGTAGTAGGTCATCTGTGAAGTCTCTGTCATAGAGCCGATACAGACGCTCGTGGACACGGCCGGCATTGAACCTGTTCGATTGTTCTGAACCCAGAGACGCACATGGGTGGGTTTGAAACCCAGTCCCGTTACAGAGTAGTTACCACTTGAGGCGGGAGCGGTGTAGCTCCCCATTTTAATTTGGACACCATAAGCAGATGAGATCGCCGCCGTTGTCTGAACAGTGCCATCGGGGAATTTGAGTCCACCGGTTGTAGACTCAATGACTCCCGACACGGTGAGTTTTTGCCCCGGTGTGTTCGTGCCAATGCCGACATTACCACCAGTATAATAAACTTTTCCTGCGCCCCCATCTTGCCAGAATGTCGCACTGGCAGGAAGGCGAGCTGTGGCAATAGTGCCGCCAGTGATTTGCGAAGCGGCGATGCCGATGTTTTGACACTTGAAGGTGTCAGAAGAAGATTCATAGAATAGGCTTTGATCCGCATTGCAGGCGGCGCTCGCAAAAACACCTCCAAAGGGTGTGATCGTGGCACGAATGTCGGCGAGATTTAAAAATGCCGGTGTCCACTGACTGGATTGATAGCGAAGAACTTGTCCTGCAGAACTGGGCGACGTCGATGCGACGGCGGTATTTTGAATTTTTACGACATTGGGATTTGGGTAGCTACCACCAAGGTCTCCTCCCGCAGCGCCTCCGGGGGCAACTCCTGAAATGGTTGTGTTCGAGGCTGCGGTCAAGCGCCCTTGAGCGTCCACCGTGAATGTCGGAACTTGAGTGGCAGAGCCGTAAGCGCCGCCCGTGACTGTGGTGTTGGCAAGATTCAAAGTGACGTTCCCCGAGGAGCCTCCACCATTCAGACCTGTTCCCGCCGTGACGCCGGAAAGAGTCGCCGTACTTGTTCCAGCCTCTGTCGCCAAACGAATCCAGGCGACGCCATCGTCGCGATAGATTTCTTTGGTGTCGATAGAGAAATAAAGACGACCGGCAGTTCCCGCTGTGGGTTTTGAGGCGTTGGGGCCTGATTGCAAAGAAACAATATCGGTGCTGGAATTTGTTCCCGCATTCATAACAACTTTATCGACGACGCCATAACCGGCTAAGGTGGTGGGTTTGCCGCTGGTGACTTGAGCCCAAGAAATTCCGATATTGGCACAGGTCCATGTTCCTGTCGGAGACACAAACGATAAGGATTGATTGTTCGCACAGGTTGCAGGCATTTGTGAGGCTTTTAGTAGTGATCCTCCATCGGAAAGATCCGCAGAAGACGGTGTCGCGTTCACCCAGGCAGAACCGTTGTGTTTTAAAAAATTTCCTGACGAGGGACTGGAGATCACGAGATTGCCGCCGCTGATTTTACTGACCGTCGGGTTTGGATAGGAGCCGGAAAGATCACCTCCCGCAGCACCTCCCGGAGCGACACCTGAAATCGTCACTTGATTGGCCGCCGTCAAACGCCCTTGCGCATCGACGGTGAAGCTGGGGACTTGCGTAGCCGAGCCATAGGTGCCGCCGACGACCGACGTGTTTGTAAGTCCGATTGTTTTGGTGGAGGTTCCGGAGACGGAAATTCCCGTTCCCGCCAAAACATCAGAGATGACACCAGAGCCCCCCGCATCGACGACGCACGTAAAGCTGGTGCCGTCCCAGGTAATGACTTGCCCTGGGGCGCAGGCACTGGCGGGCGTTGAACTTTTTAGAACCAAATCATTCAGGGACTTGTCGGCGATCTTTTGCGCGCTGTACGCGGTGATGGAAAAAGGCACAGAGCGAATGACGTTTGCTGGCGAGATCACCTTCCAGCCCGCACCATCATGGAACTGAACCTTCAATTGTCGTTCCGAAGTGGTCGTGGCAGTCCAAGTGCCGCTCCCGGCACAGTTGTGAGAGACCCCATTCACAAAGATATCTGAAAGAGAAAAAATGGCATCTTCCGGGTAGAGGCGAGTGCCGCTTCCGATAGAGACATCAAAAACACCACCGGAGTTTTGCATGTTCACCATGTCTCGCTTTTCGCGATAAAGAACGCAATTGCCATCGGCAGAGGTGATTTCAAATAGGAAGCTGACGTTGTTGTACTCTAGAGGAGTTCCGTCGGATTTAAGGATGCGTCCCTGGTAGTTTAAGGACTGCGGGGAGGCCTGAGCCCATAGGCTCAATAAAAGACCCAGCGAATAGACAAGGACGTTCCGGATAGTATTCATTACCTTCTTATCGGTTAAAGAGGCGAGGTATCGAGGTTTTATCTGTTAATAAGAGGCAATTTTCATATATTCGAGACCGTTTTCGCGTTCGATCTATTGCCTTCGTCTTAAAGTGAGGCAGGCCTTTAAAAAAAATTGGGGCTCGCTTTTGCAGTGAATGAAATCTGGTTTGTTCAAACTGATATATTGGGGGGCTTTTTGGAGGCCCACAATTGTCCGTTTCCGTCTAAATCCTCGACAGAGGTTCAGTGTTCCTGCTGGATTTAAATGATTCTGACCAAGAACTGAGCATGGCACCGCCGTTGCTTTAGTGAAGAGCAACCCCCCATGGCGGCCAGGACCCCTCCCCCCCAATCCTGGTCGCTTTTTTTTTGCCTAAAATCCTTATATGCTATG
>JAHRXB010000246.1 GCA_019104905.1 Bdellovibrio sp. | reverse complement strand
CCCGTTTCATCCGGATCCATAAACTGATTTCCAGCAGGACGAATCGCTTCATGGGCCTCTTGGGCCCCCTTCACTTTTTTCGCCGCATAATTGCGTGGCTGTGGGGTCAAATATTCTTTTCCATATTTACTTTGAATACAGTCACGTGACGCCGTGATCGCCTCGTTCGACAAGAACGTCGAGTCGGTACGCATATAGGTGATGAAACCTTGTTCATACAGCTTTTGCGCGACCTGCATGGTCTCACGCGAACTCAAACCCAGCTTACGGTTGGCCTCTTGCTGTAAAGTCGAAGTGATAAAAGGAGGAGCGGGTTTTCTGAACGTGGGTTTTTCTTCCACATCGGTCACCGCCCAATTTCCCGACTTCAAATCTTTAGCAAGACCCGAGGCCGTCTTTTCATCAAGCACCAAGACGTCTTTTCCCGCTGTCAACTGCCCCGTCAGACCATCGAAGTCTTTTCCCGTGGCGACACGTTGATTTTTATACTGCTGAAGGCGAGATTCAAAGTTCACACCGTCCTTGGAAAGTTCGGCCAACACGCCCCAATAAGAAGACTTTTTAAAACGGATGCGCTCAAGTTCTCTTTCGGCGATCAAACGCACAGCCACCGACTGCACACGGCCCGCCGACAATCCGTAAGCGACCTTCTTCCATAACAGTGGAGAAATCGTGTAACCCACCAAACGATCCAGAATACGACGCGCCTCTTGAGCACGCACCAAATTCAAATCAATTTCACGAGTGTCTTTCAGCGCTTTTTGAATCGCCTCTTTGGTGATCTCATGGAACACCATTCGTTTGGTCGGAACCTTGGGTTTCAAAACCTCCAACAAATGCCAACTGATCGACTCCCCTTCGCGGTCTTCATCCGTCGCGAGGTAAAGCTCTGAGGCTTCTTCAAGTTTGTCTTTGAGGTTCTTCACCACTTTGGTTTTATCTTTGGGAACACAGTACAGAGGTTCAAAGTTTTTATCGACATTGACTCCCAACTGCGCCCATTTTTCTTTTTTTACTTTTTCAGGAATGTCTTTTGCTGACTGTGGAAGATCGCGGATATGCCCCATGCAGGACTCCACCACATAATCCTTCCCCAAGAACTTACGAATCGTCTTTGCCTTTGTGGGAGACTCCACAACGACCAATTTGATTCCATCAGATGCGTCACTTTTTTTAGCCATGATAAGTCCTTATTCGAACTCGCCCAAAGTCGATGGCGTAGCCCGTACTATATATATAGACAAAAAATGAAGGTGATTGCCTTAAGGTGCAAGTCTAATTTTTAACAAGCCGTACCAAAGGACTCGAACATCTCTTCATACTTTTTGGTCTCAAAGCGCTTTTTCCGGTAAGTTTGTAGTATGAAAAACATCTCTGAGTTCTCCGATTCTTTGCGCTTTCTTCTCACGGATATCGACGACACCCTGACCGACGATGGGCACCTAGGTCCTGAAGCTTACGAGGCTTTATGGAAACTTTCACGTTCTGGCCTTCACGTAATTCCCGTCACCGGTCGTCCAGCAGGCTGGTGTGAAATGATCGCACGAGTTTGGCCCGTGAGTGGCATCATCGGAGAAAACGGCGGCTTCTACTTTAGGTATCACAACAAAAAGATGCATCGGCATTTTTTCTTTGATGAAAAGATGCAAAAAGAAAATCGCACAAAACTTCAGCAAATTGAAAAAGAAATTCTTCATAAGGTTCCCGGATGCGATCTTGCCAGTGATCAGTTTTGTCGCTTAATGGATCTGGCCATTGATTTCTGCGAAGATGTGCCCGCCCTTCCGCGCAGTGAAGTGCAAAAGATCGTTTCTATTTTTGAATCCCATGGCGCTCAAGCCAAAGTCAGCTCGATTCACGTCAATGGGTGGTTTGGCAGTTATGACAAACTCACCATGTCTTTGCGTTTCCTGGAAAAGGAATTTGGAGTCAGCGCAGACGAGGCAAAAAAAGTGTGCGGCTTCAGTGGAGACTCCCCCAATGACGAGCCCATGTTTCGGTACTTCCCCCACAGCTTCGCGGTTGCCAATATTCAGAACTTTATAGACCAGATTAAGGATAAGCCGGCCTATATCACTCAACAACGTGGCGGCCTGGGGTTCACGGAGATCGCAGCGGCCATTCTTAAATAGCCCACCCCCGGGGTCTGTAAAGAGGCTGCACACGAAAGTTTACATCTCATAAAGTCCACATTGAGCTCTCGCTCAAGCCGCCTTATATTAGCGGCCACGAATCGAGGACTTTATGAAGGCATCAATCTTCACCCTCTTATTACTCTCACTGATTTTTTCAGCAACTCCCGCCTACACTCAGGAACTTTCTGATCTTGAAAACAGCTGTGACACCTACTACGACATCGAAAACAGTCTGCGTTGTGGGTATCAATCCTACATCAGAAAATTTGCCCTGCCTTACTGCCAAGAGTATCTCAGAAGACACGATTCCTTTTCCCCCGCCGGGCAGGTTGTCGCTAAAGGCATTCGCGCTTGCCTGCAACAAGAACTGCTAGCCAATCTTTACGAAAATCCCGATCTTTCCTGTAACAACATTCAAAGCATCGGCATCCGCTCTCACTACAAGTGCTACATCGAGGCGGGCTTTTGCCAACTGCCCAATCCCGATCTCCTTCTGATCATGTGGATCGCAAAAAGACAGGTTTTCAACGCCGAAATCATGGCCACCTTCATGGATGTCGTGGGTTATTGTCAGCGAGGTTCCCCTTAAAAGCCTCGCCTGCAGGTTTTGTCTGCTTCCTTGACGATTTCTAAACCTTTAGAAACGAGCATTTCTAACTCATTCGTCTCACTTCAAGAATTTATTTTTCCTGCTTAAAGGGACATTTTCACGAATTGCTCTGTGAACTGTTCACCCTTCAGACATTCTTATGTTATCCACGATCTTCTGCAAATTTCTTCGACAGCAATTTTTTAAAATCTGCATTTTCCGTAAACACACAAAATTATATTTTTTTTCTGCCCATTTTTATTTTTCAGAATTTCCTCTAATCTGTTTTTGGATCTCAAGAGGAGGGACCACCATGAACAAGCAAGCACTCGTTTCAGCATTGTTAGCGATTGGATTTCTTGCAGGATGCAACAACAATATGTCAGCCGTTGATGCCGCCAGTGAAAACGCTCCACAAAGTGTCCAGAACACGTCCGAAGCACAAAAGATGCTTCAAGAACTTGAAGCGACACTAAGAACCACACAGAATTCCGGCAACGCCACAGCTCAGAAAATCACGACCACCGGAATTTCACTTAACAACTCTCAGATCAGCACTATTATTGGCATGGCCAGCTCTGCCCTTGGCGGTGCTGGGCTCAGCAACAGCAATGATCTTAGCGCGATCCTTCCTGTTCTTATTGGTGGAGCTTCTCAAGGTGTTGGCGGACTGGGACTTCCCACCGGGCAGGTCACAGATGTTTTAGCTCTTATTGGCAATGGCTCTCTGGGTTCAATTCTTGGCTCTGGCTCGGGAACCGGAGTTCCCACCGATCTTATTCAGACTCTCACGGGCTCCCTCTTTCAGAATTTGCCGAGTGCCGGAATCTCTTCCGGAAATATTTCTCAAGTCGCGGGATCTTTGATTGGATCTCTGACGGGAAACCTCGGTTCAACAGGATTAGGCTCTGGTGATCTTTCAAACATCATTCAAAGTATTTCTTCTGGCGCCGTGTTGGGTATCGGCGGCATCAATGGGACTAGCGGTCTGAACTCCACTTTATTCTCAAGTATTCTTTCACAAATTGGTGCCGGCTCTGTTCAAGGTATTTCAGGAATTGCACTTCCTGGCGGAATGAACGCCTCTTTACTACAAACTTTGTTAGGCTCTTTCGCTTCGGGTTCAAACTTGGGATTGGGTCAACTGGCGGGTTCTCAAATGATTAACAACTCGGCCATCACGACTTTGCTGGGCAGTTTGATGCAGGGACAAAACTCCGCTCTTCCCAATATCGGTTTGGGATCAAATCAACAACAGACCATGGCTGCCTTCCTACAAATGCTTCTTGCAAATCTTGGTCGCTAAGCCGATGCCATAAAAAAACCCCTCTTTTCTCGAGAGGGGTTTTTGCTTAAAGTTACCTATATTTAAAAAATCTAGGCTCCCGCAAAACTCAACGACTTCACCAAAACATCAGGACAAATCATCGAGCTGCCGGGTTTATTGTATTCATTCCCCAGATCTTCGATATCTCGTAGCAGGTCTAAAACATTCCCCGACATCACAAACTGATCGATGGGGCCGATGCACTTGCCATTCTCATATAAGAATCCTTCGGCCGGCATCGAGAAGTCTCCGGTGGTTTCTTTGAAGCCGGCATGAAGACCGCCTGAAAACTCGGTCAAATGAACTACCTTCGTATGAGAAGACAAAAGCTCCTGCAAAGATTTCGTTCCTTTTGCCACTAAAAGATTCGTCGGAGCAATCTCCAACTGAGACGCCGGACTTCGACGGGCGTGAGCCGTGTGAGGCAACTCCATCTTGTTTGCGTATTCCAAATTAGTCAGGAAGTTTTTCAGAACTCCCTTTTCAAAAAGAACCGTCTTTTGAGAAGAAGCCCCCTCATCATCAAAGGGACGAACCGCACTGCCACGAAGTTCAAACGGATCATCCACCAATTGAAACTTTTCGCTGGCAATTTTCTGTCCCAGCTTCCCTTTGAACAAGGACTTACCCTCGTGAACTTGTTTGGCTGAAAAATAGGAGTAAATCATTTGCAGCACCATCGGAAACTGCGAGCGATCAATCACCACGGCATAATTTCCGGTCGGCAACTTCTGAGCCCCCAGGCGAGAAAGAGCTTTGCGCACACCCTCCTCCGCCACTTCTTTGGTTTTAATGTCTTGAAAAGAGCGAACAAAGAACCCCTCGCCGTCCATCTTCGAAGATTCTCCCTCTTTCGCCAACGCATAAGCATAGCCAGAATAGTAGTTCTGTTTGAACTCTTGATCCAAACCTTCAGAGTTTAAAATGCGTTTAAAACTGACTGTCTCGCTAAATCCAGAATAGGGAACAGCCTGAACACGTTTATCCACGTTCAAACTGATCTCTTCTAAAAGACGAGCCACTTCCATCTTTTTATCCATGGCTACATTTTCCGGATTAAAAAGATGATTCATGGCCTGCACGGTTTGAGGTTTCACAAGCGGCACTTCTAAGCTCTCACCTTTTTGTACGGTCTTGGCGTTACTTAAAGCCTCTCGATAAGTGCGCAACAAAGATTCATCAGAAAGATTCTCTGTGTAGGCGTACCCTTGATTGGCCCCCAGGATGACTCGCAGACCGGCCATCTGGGACTGCGTCGCCTCAAAAGACTCGAGCTTATTCTTTTGATAGCCAATGCTCAGGTTTTCACCGCCAGACAATAACATCTCGACCTTGGCGCCATCTTGACGAGCCAGTTCAACAATCTTTTGAAAGTTTTCTTTAATAGCATCCATTATTTTGCTCTCCCACCGACCATCAAACTTGAAACCAAGATCTGCGGCTGTCCCACTGCTGCTGGAATACTTCCACTCACAGAACCACACATGCCGCGGGCCAATTTTAAATCATTTGAAACCTTAGTGATCTTTCCAAGCGTGTCGATACCTCGGCCAATTAAGCAAGCCCCTTTCACGGGCTCTTCGATGCGCCCGTTACGAATGATATAAGCCTCGCTCACTTGGAAGTTGTAGTCTCCCGTTCCAGGATTGACGGAACCGCCTCCCATTTTTTTTGCATACAATCCGTAATCCACATCACGAATCATATCTTCAAATGTGTCCTTCCCCGCCGCGATATAGGTGTTTCTCATTCGCGAAGCAGGAGCATACTTGTAAGACTGGCGACGGCCACTTCCCGTGATCGCATGCCCCGTCTGAAGGGAGCCCATCTCATCGACGATATAAGACTTCAGGACTCCGTTTTCAATGAGAGTTGTTTTTTGCGTCTTGTTACCTTCATCATCGATAGTCAAAGAGCCCCAACCATTCTGAATAGTCCCATCGTCAATCGCCGTGACACTTTCGTGGGCAATCTTTTGACCCAGCTTTCCACAAAACACAGACGCGTCTTTGGCCACACTTGTCGTCTCAAGGCCATGCCCTGAAGCTTCATGGAAGATCACTCCGCCAAAACCATTATCAATGACCACCGGCATCTCACCTGCAGGGGCATAAGCCGCCGTCGTCAACATCATGGCACAGTCTGCGTTTCTCTCTGCAAGCTCTTTCAAATTGATCTGATCGTAAATTTCGGAAGTGCCCATGTGGCCTTCATCTTCCGCGGCACTTTCTTTGATTCCGTTATTTTCAACAAAGGTTTGCATACGCAAACGAGAATACGCTCGCTCATCATATGCCATCACGCCGCGTGAGTTGGCAATTTGCACTCTTTGAAATTTCTCATTCAAACCAGCCTCAACCTGAGTCACCGCCGCATGACGAGCCCGTGAATACTGATCGATCGAGTTCAGCCACTGAAACTTACGATCTCGATTCATCTCCCAGGGTTTTTCACCATAAGTATGAATGGAATCAAAAGGCACTTGCATCAAGGGCATGGTTTTCTTTGCGACCCCGGCCCCACGCGTTTGAGCCGCATTCAGAGCCGCTTTAACCAAACCCGCTTCAGATAAATCATTGGTCGTGACATAGACAATTTCATGCCCAAAAAACAAACGAATCCCGGCTCCGTACAACTGACCGACAATGGCTTGTTCTGGCTTTGAATTTAAAACCGTGAGCTGTGAAGAATAGGTGTCCTCAAGAAAAATATCCGCAAAGTCCGCTCCCGTACTGAGGGCCGCATCCAGAGCTTTGGTAAGAATATGAGGTTGAACAATCATGACGCCTCCTTGATCTTGGCAGAATAGCCGAAAAAAGAGCCACCTCCATAATAGAAAAGATCAGGGCGCAGAAGAGACGCGCTAAGTATCAATATATGATACCATTCCAGAAAGTAGCTTTCCCGACCGATGTCCAGAGATACAACCAATCGAGGTCCCTCAAACAGACACCTTAAAAAACAAAAACCCACCTCTTGCGAAGTGGGTTTTCTTAGCTGATCTCACTACAAGAAAATTACTTGCGGATCTTTGCTTTGATCATACGCTTTTTCTTAGCGATTCTTTTCATTCTGTGACGGATGCCTTTTTTTGATTTTCCTTTTACTGCCATCTTAAACTCCTTATGTTTCTTTAAACCTGTCTCCGCGAAGCCCCCAAAGGGACTTCCGTGTTTTACTTTTTATTCGTAGGTACGTTCATCAATGCTGCAAATGGGTTGTTAAACGGATTTGCAGGTTTTGCTGGAGGTCCAGAAGGACGTTGATCGCGACCTCCGCCACCACCGTGAGGACGTCCTCCGCCAGACGGTCTTGGACCACCCGCACGTTGCTCAGGACGTCTTTCCCCACGAGGAGCTGCAGCCTCAGGAGCATCATCCATTTTCATAGTTAAAGAGATTTGGTTTTTAATCGTATCCACTTTAAGAACTTTCACGGTCACATGGTCACCGGGATTCACAACTTTACGAGGATCATCCACGAACTTATGAGACAACGCCGAGATATGCACAAGGCCATCTTGGTGAACGCCGATATCCACAAACGCTCCGAAGTTGGTCACGTTCGTCACGATACCTGGACAGATCATACCTTCTTGAAGGTCTTTCACCTCCATGATGTCGTCGCGGAATTGGAAAACCTTGAACGGATCACGAGGATCACGGCCCGGCTTTTCAAGCTCTTTCACGATATCATCAAACGTAAACTCACCAACGAGTTGTGCCCACTTGGTTCTTTGTGCCAAAAGTTTCTTCGCACCTTCACCGATCACTTCAGACAAAGAAACACCCAAGTCCTTCGCCATATCCGTCACTGCTTGGTAACGCTCGGGATGGATGCCTGTCGAATCCAAGATCTGTTTGCTAGAGGGGATTCTTAAGAAACCCGCCGCTTGCTCAAATACTTTTGCAGAGAACTTAGGAACTTTCAAAAGCTCCGTACGATCTCCGAACAGATTTTTCTTTCGGTACTCAACAATCCCCTTCGCCAAGGCCGGACCGATACCCGCAACATGCGACAAAAGCGCCGCTGAAGCAGTGTTCACGTCAACACCCACGTTATTCACGCAGGATTCAACCACCGCTTCCAAAGACTTCTTCAGTTGAGACTGATTCACGTCATGCTGATACTGACCTACACCAATAGATTTAGGATCTACCTTTACAAGTTCCGCCAACGGGTCTTGCAAACGGCGAGCAATAGAAATGGCACCCTTCACAGTGACATCAAGATCTGGGAACTCTTCACGAGCCACTTCAGAAGCTGAGTACACGGAAGCCCCGGACTCACTGACCATCACAACAGGAATATTCTTGCCAAGATCTTTCAAAACTTTGCGCAAGAAAGACTCGGTTTCACGTCCTGCAGTTCCATTTCCAACCGCAATCGCTTCGATCTGAATCTGCTTAAGAACTTCACCAAACAAAACTTTGGCTTTTCTATCCGCATCATCACCCAAAGTGTAAAGGACCGTGTGAGAAATGAAGGCGCCCGACTTATCAATCAAAGCCACCTTACAACCCGTTCTTAAACCAGGGTCAACCCCCAGAACGCACTTTGGCCCATAAGGAGACGCCAGTAAAAGTTTACGTACGTTTTCCGCAAACACCGTGATGGCATCCGCATCCGCTTTTTCTTTAAGAACGCGGTGAACTTCATTCACCACAGAAGGAAGGACGTAAACATTCAACGCCAAACGCGCACACTGTTTCAAATAATCACCAATGGCATTGTCGGGAGTCGAAGTCGCGAATTTTTCGTAAGACTTCAAGATATCTTCGTCATCACCCTTCACATCCACTGACAATTCTTCTTCTTGCCAACCACGTCTCATCGCCAAATAGCGGTGATTGTTTTTAGCATCGAGAAGATTCTTAACGGGCTCTTCAAACTCTTTGTACATGTCGTACTTGGAGTTCGGCTTGAAGCCCTTCGCCGCTTTCGCAATCACGCGGCCTTTGTCGTTGTAGTTCTTCGCCACCATCGCACGCAGTTCAGCGTCATTGGCGATTTTTTCGACGATGATGTCCTGAGCGCCCTTAAGCGCCTCTTCGTAGGTCATGATCTTCGCGGCAGGATTGAGGAAGTTCTTCGCCTTCATCTCCATGGTCAATTCGTCTTTGATCAGACCGTGACCCATGTCCCAGATCCACTGAGCCAAAGGCTCCAATCCCGCTTCGCGCGCGATGGTTGCCTTGGTCTTCTTCTTTTTCTTGAAGGGTTTATAGATCTCCTCAAGCTCACCCAAATCCCAAGAAAGCTCGATACGCTTTTGGATTTCTGCAGTCAGGTTGTTTTGCTCTCCAATCTCTTTGATTAAGAAAGCCTTCCGCTTGATGATTTCGTTGTAAGTTTCGTGACCTTCAATCACCGCGCGGATTTGAACTTCGTCCAAATTGCCGGTTTTTTCTTTACGGTAACGAGCGATGAACGGGACTGTCGCGCCTTCCGCTGCAAGTTCGATCACAGCCTGTGCTGATTTTGCAGAAACGGTGGGAGCAATACGAGCCAAGTAACTCTGAAGAGCCTGATCCATAGAACCTCTAGATTTAATTGGGAAGTTAGAGTGATTAAATCAATTTATTTATGACGGAACATGATCAGACCATGAGTGGGGTCGTAAGGGGAAACCCCTACGCTCACCCGGTCGCCCACGACCACACGAATGTTAAAGCGTCTCATCTTTCCGCAAAGTTTAGCGTTGATGATCGCTTTATTATCGAGTTCGATCTTATAGAGTCCACCCGCAAGGGCGTCGATCACTTTTCCATCAATTTGTACTAAATCGTCTTTTGCCATGCAGATAAATTAGTAGGTCAGATTGCAGTGCCTTGCAATAATTTTCTGCCCTATGACAGCTTCCTATTGCTGATCAGCATTCGTTTTCCATCCTCAAAAAGAACCTCTAAGCGGTCATATTCATTGGATAGAATAAATCCCCAGCCAAAGATCTTATGCTGCAAAGGAGTCTTTGCCTCAAATTGACCCGAAATACTGTAAGCAGGAGCCTTCATGCCTTTGTACTTTTCACGAAACTCATGCCACTTGACTTGATCTTCCGACATCCCGGACTTGTCAATTTTGACCTTTTTTTCTTTTTTGGGAGCTTCGACCACAACCTCAGCAGGAACAGCCTCGGCTTTCACTTTTTTCTCGGCTTTCGGAGCCTTTACAGGGGCTGGAGGTGGTGGAGCCGCCTTTTTTTCAGGGGCTTTCGGCGCCGCTTTGGGAGCTTTTGTCGCCTTCACTTCTTTTGCTGCTGGTTTCGCAGCTTTTACAGGTTTTGCCGCCTTTGCGGGTGCCTTCGCCTTTGCAACGGGTTTCGCCGCCTTCTTGGCCTTTGCCGCAGGTGCTTCCTTTTTCGCAGCCTTTTTCGCCATCTCAGTTCCTCTCTTAATAAGGTGAGAAAAGATCAAAAGTGTTTAGTTAGCAGACTTATACTATCACCCAGTGTCTTGACATCAAAAAAATAATAGGAAAGTGTTAGCGCGAGGCATCACTATGATTACAGCTGAAGTTATTAAAGATCTCAATTCGTCAGACCTCTCCTTTGTGAGTGGTTCTTCTCAAGCCGTTGCCACAAAAGTTCGACCTCCCGAGTTTTGCGACTCTGAGAGTTTGGTTTTTGTCTCTAAAAAAGAGCAACTGGAACTCGCCCTGAAGGCCCAAGCCCCGATCATCGTGGCACACAAGGCCCTGCAAATCCCCACCGACAGCGCCGGAACGTTCTTCACAACCGGTTCTATTCAGTTGGGAATGGCCGCGATTCTTCCGCTCTTCGATGGCAAGATGAATCGTTTTAACCAAGAGACCAAGATTCACCCAACGGCCTCCATTCACCCGTCAGCTCACCTGGGCAAAAATGTGGGTGTCGGCCCCTTTGCGGTGATTGGAGAACACGCCAAAATTGGCGATGGCGCAACTTTAGGAGCTCATGTTGTTGTGGAGTGTTTTGCCGAAGTGGGCGACCACAGTCTGCTTCACCCCCATGTCTTCTTGGGGGCTTATTGCAGCGTAGGTTCTCACTGCGAAATCCATCCCAACACGACGATTGGATCTGACGGTTTTGCCTTTGCCACCGGCAAAGATGGAGTTCCCAAAAAGATTCCTCAGATTGGGAAAGTCGTCATCGGAAACAACGTGGAAATCGGTGCGAACTGCGCCATTGACCGCGCCGCTTTGACTGAAACTAAAATCGGCAACAACACAAAAATGGATAACTTGTGCCACATCGCCCATAACGTTGTTATTGGTGAGAACTGCCTGATCGCCGCAAAATTTAGCGTGGCGGGTTCAAGCACCATCGGCAATAACTGCATGTTCGGAGGCGAAGTTGCGGTCTCTGATCACGTTCAACTCTGTGATCACGTGATCGTTGCTGGACGCAGCGCCGTGACTAACGATATCACAGAACCTGGACAATACGGCGGATATCCCCTAGAACCTCTGCGTGACGCTCTGAAAACCCTGGCTAATAAAACCCATATTACCAGAATCAGAAAAGATATGGCTCGAGTGCTCAAACACTTGGGTCTTAATGCAGAATAAGGAGTCCGCTCATGTCTTATGAATTTTATAAAGTTCTTCACCTTTTAGGTCTTATGCTTTTGTTCTTCGGCTTTGGAGGACTTCTTGTGGCGGCCTACTCAAAGGCGGAGCTTAAGAAGGCTGCTCGCATCATGGGCTTCATCACACATGGACTGGGACTTCTATTTATTTTAGTGAGTGGTTTTGGAATGGCCGCTCGTCTTGGACTGGCTGCCGGTCTTCCAGGTTGGGTTCACGCCAAAATTGCGATCTGGGTTCTTTTAGGTGTGGGCATCTCTTTGGTTAAAAGAAAAGGATATATCGGCTGGCCTGTCGCCGTTCTTCTTTTGGGCTTGGGCACCTCTGCGGCGTTCATCGCCATCAATAAGCCTTTCTAAATTATCTCTCAGTTCATTATAAATAAAAAAGTCCCTTGGAGTTATCCCAGGGACTTTTTTATTTTTTGAATCTTACTCTGCATTTTTTCAAAATGAGAGCCTTCCCAATAGATTTGGCGGCAAGTGGGACA
>JAHRXB010000177.1 GCA_019104905.1 Bdellovibrio sp. | reverse complement strand
GTTGCAGCTTCTGGAAACAGCGGAACTCCTAAAGTTTCTTACCCAGCAGCTCTTCCAACAGTAATTGCTGTTGGTGCGATCGATATCAATCTTCAAAAAGCTCAATTCTCTCAATGGGGTCCTGAGTTGGCGGTTGTAGCTCCGGGTGTGGCAGTTGTTTCTTCTGTACCACAAGGCACAGGTCGTGAGTCTTCTGTTGAAATCACAGTAGGCACAAAGGCGGGCAAAGTTGCTTCTTCAACTTTCCAAGGAGCAAGAGAAGTTTTGACTCCTGAGACAAACGAGCTTGTTGCTGTAGGTCTTGGTAAAGCGGAAGAGTTTGCGAAAGTGAACGTTAAAGGTAAATATGCTTTGATCTCTCGCGGTGAAATCAAATTCAGCGAAAAAGTTGATAATGCAATTAAAGCGGGTGCAACAGGCGTTGTGATCTACAATAACGCTCCTGGTTTGATTCAAGGTGCGTTGACTGAAGATGGATCTGTTCTTCCTGTGGCTGTGTTCATGATTGAACAAACTGTAGGGCAGCAAATCGTATCACAAATGGCTGCAGGCCAAGCTGTGAAGGCGACTTTGCAAACTGTTGCGACCAACTACGCTGCGTTCGATGGAACTTCGATGGCAACTCCTCACGTATCTGGTGTGGTGGCTTTGATGAAGGCTGCGAACAAAGCTTTGACGGGCGCTCAAGTGAAAGCGATCTTGAAGCAAACAGCTCAGGCTTTGGGACCTAACACGGCGAATGAGTACGGTTCTGGTCTTGTAAATGCTGAGGCAGCTGTTAACGCGGCTCTCCAAGCGAAGTAATTAGTTCTTACAAGTTTGAACTTTAAAGACGGCTCCCAAAAGGGGGCCGTTTTTCGTTTTAAGAGATTTGCGTACTATTTTTGATTTGTGACCTCTTTGAAGTCTTGCCATACTTGAGGGATGCAGAATTTACCCTCAATGATCTCCGATTTAGCCCTCATTCTTGGAACTGCCGGGCTTGTGACTCTTATCTTTAAAAAACTGAATCAACCCATTGTGTTGGGGTATCTGGTTGCAGGTTTTTTGGTGGGACCTAAGACGTCCATCTTTCCGACCATTGTGGGGGCGGAGAGTATTCATCTTTGGGCTGAGATCGGCGTGATCTTCCTCCTTTTTGCTTTGGGACTGGAGTTCAGCTTTAAGAAGCTTTTTCGCGTGGGGGGCTCTGCCAGTTTTACGGCGATTCTAGAGATCTCCTTGATGATGGTTTTTGGTTACACCTCCGGGCGTCTTTTGGGATGGTCCCCGATGGATAGTTTGTTTTTGGGGGGGATTTTATCCATTTCATCGACCTCGATTATCATTCGCACCATTGAAGAGCTGGGATTTAAAAACTTGAAGTTTGTCGGAATGGTTTTCGGAGTCCTTGTTATCGAGGATCTGGTCGCCGTTTTGCTGATGGTTCTTCTGACGACGGTCGCTTTGACGCGGGATTTTGCCGGAGCTGAGATGCTGGGCGCGATCGTGAAGTTGTCGTTCTTCCTCGCTATCTGGTTTGTGGCGGGCATTTTCATGTTGCCGTCTTTTCTAAAAAGAACCCAAAAGCTTCTCACGGAAGAAACAGTTTTGGTTGTGGCCGTCGGCCTTTGTCTTTTGATGGTGGTGTTTGCGACCACGGTCGGGTTTTCGTCAGCTTTAGGAGCCTTCATTATGGGCTCCATCTTGGCCGAAACGATAGAAGGCGAACGCATTCATCATCTGGTCGCTCCTATTAAAAATCTATTTTCGGCGGTCTTCTTTATTTCGGTGGGAATGTTAATTGATCCGCACATTATTGCCACCTATTGGAAGGAAGTATTGATTTTATCGGCTGTTGTGATCGTTGGAAAAACCTTCAGCGTGACACTGGGATCGGTGCTGGCGGGGCAGACCTTAAAGACAGCGGTTCAGTCGGGAATGAGTCTGGCGCAGATTGGGGAGTTTTCCTTTATCATCGCGACACTGGGACTGAATCTGAAGGTGATCAGCGAAAAAATGTATCCCTTAGCTGTGGCGGTTTCCGTTATCACGGCGTTCACGACTCCATATATGTTGCGTTCTTCGGAAAAAGTTTATGCCTTTTTAGAAAAGATCCTGCCTGCGAAGGTCATTTCGGTTCTTGATACCTACAGTGTGATTTCTTTTTCGATGTCTGGGAATAAGGAGTGGAGGGAGCAAGTTCGCGCCTATATCGTGAAAGTGCTTTTGAACTCGGTCGTCATCGTGGCGATTTTTCTTTTTATGGCTCGGGTGTTTTTGCCTTTTTTGTTGGAAAGGCAAATGGAAGAAGGTCCCGCAAAATTGCTTTCTTTGAGTGTGACTTTGATTTTAAGTGCACCTTTTTTGTGGGCTTTGGCCTTTGGGAAAACCAAACAGTTTGAAATTCTGATGGTTGAGCAGGGGAAGGGCAGTCATAACTATGTGTTCTTAGTTTCGCGGATTATGCTGGCTGTGGGCCTTTTAGGGGCAATGGTGGCGCAGTTTGTGCCCCTGATGTGGGCTGTGGCGATCACTCTTTGGATGGTCGTCGTTGTCGGCTATGTTTTATCGCAAAGATTGCGCGATATCTATCAGTGGTTTGAAAATCGTTTTCTTTCCAACCTTCATGATGATGTTCGAAAAAAACAGGCACGCAAAAGCAGTCGCGCTTTAGCTCCGTGGGATGCGCATATCACCGAGTTTACTGTGCCGGCAGAAGGAAGTTATGTCGGCGTTCCTTTGCATACCTTATCTATTCGTGAAAAATTTGGAGTCACGATTGCTTTGATCGAACGCGGACGTCGTCGTTTAACCGCCCCGGGGCGCAACGAATGTCTGATGCCCTTTGATCAAGTGCATGTGATTGGGACCGATGAACAGCTTTTGAAATTCAAGCTGTTCATGGAATCGGAAAGTCCTGACATATCTGAGGCGGTCAAAGAAGAAAATCATTCCGAGTACAGTCTGGAGCAGTATCTTATTGGTGAGGCGTCTCCGTATCTTGATAAAACCATTCGCGAATGCGGTTTGCGAGAATCCACGCGGGGTTTGGTGGTTGGGATAGAGCGTGCGGGACAAAGAATTTTAAATCCCGATTCTATGGAAGTGCTTAGAAAAGGGGATCTTTTGTGGATTGTGGGAGATCGTGAAAAAATCCTTCAGCTTGAATAGAGAACGCTAAAGATGCCAACGAATCAGTTTTTTAATCAAATTAATTTTAAAAGCCGTGTAGGGTGGATAGATCACGCGCAAGAGGCGACCTAGCCAGTATTGACGAAGTACGGATTTTTCGTGAGAGAATGCGCGGAATCCAAAATAGCCATGATAATTTCCAAGACCACTTTCCCCGATACCCCCGAATGGCAAATGAACGTTTCCAACGTGAATCACGGAATCATTGATGCAAACGCCTCCGGAAGCGGTCCCTTTGGTAAGCGCTTCAATATTCATTTCGCTATGGGAATAGATATAAAGCGCCAAAGGTTTTGGACGATCGTTGATGAAGTGCAAAACTTCTGAGATCTCATGAAAGGGAATCATAGGAAGAAGAGGTCCGAAGATTTCTTCCTTCATGAGGGCCGAGTGCATATCGACTTTTTCAATGAGAGTTGGGGCAACATAGCGATGAGGAATATCAATGTCGCCACCGTAGGTGATCTCGGCATTTTGTTTTACGGCTTCCTTGAGAAGCTGCGCCAGGCGCTCCGTGTGTTTGACGGAGATGATTCTTGCAAGATCTGGAGAGTTCTTCTTTTGATGGTCTGATTTTCCGTAAAATGTTTCGATTTTTTTTATCAGATGAGATCTGAATTCAGAGAAAACGTCCTTGTGGATCAAAAGATAATCGGGGGCGACACAGGTTTGCCCCGCATTGACGAACTTGGCCCAGGTGATCTTTTCTGCCGCCTGTTCAAGATCTGCAGTGCTATCTATGACAGTCGGAGATTTGCCTCCGAGTTCCAAGGTGATGCTACTGAGGTGCTTACTGGCCGCTGCCATGACGACTTTTCCGACCTGTGTGCTGCCGGTGAAAAAGATGTGATCAAACGGAAGCTCCAAAAGATTCTGAGTCATTTCCACGCCGCCCTCAATGACAGTCACATGATCTTCGGAAAAAGTTTTCTTTATAAGAACCTTCAGAAGAGCGCTTGTGTGGGGGGTGAATTCGGAGGGTTTTAAAAAAGCGCAGTTGCCGGCCGCAAGGGCTGCGATGAGAGGAGCGATCATTAATTGGAAGGGGTAGTTCCAGGGGCCAATAATCAGGCATACCCCGCGAGGCACGGGCAGGATGTAGTTCTTGGTTCCCATCAACCCCAGCGGGGCGGAGACTCTTTGCGGTTTGATCCATTTTTTCAGATTTTTTTTAACGTAACGAATCTCATGGAGGACGGGGTAGATTTCTGTGAGAAGAGCTTCGGCTTCGGGTTTCGCAAAATCCAATCTTAAGGCTTGAACAATGTCTTCCGTATGATCCATCACCATCTTTTCGAGATCAGAAAGATATTCCAGGCGAATCTTCAGAGGCTCTTCTCGGAGCTTCAAGCTGAACTGTTTATGGTGAAGTAAGATTTGTTCCAGCATCTCTCTATGGTAGAGCAAGCTTGTTTACAGGCAATGAGTATTTTGAAGAATGTTATTTGCCAGAAAAAATTCGCGAACAGCGTGCGGGCAT
>JAHRXB010000125.1 GCA_019104905.1 Bdellovibrio sp. | reverse complement strand
GGGTAAGAAATCCCGCCGAAGCATGATGAAGGAATCTAAAGAGGAGTCTAAGGGTGGTTATTGATTGTAGTTTTTCCTTTAGGAGGGTTTCTAGGCCCTCCTAAATTGATCCTTTTTTCGGTTCCCACGGGCGGGGGTAAAATCCCCTTGCCCAAAAGCTTCCCGTCTGGCTTATAACAAGTCATGGAACTATCAAATCTCAAAAGACCTGAACTATTACTTCCCGTAGGAACAAAAGAAATGGCATTAGCCGCCATCCACAATGGAGCGGATGCTATTTTTATGGGCGTTCCAGGCTTTAATGCTCGCGGCAGAAGTTACGATTTTCAAATTGAAGAGGTCAAAGAAATCATAGAAACTTGCCATCTTTATGGCGTGAAAGTGAATCTTGCTTTTAATATCCTGGTTTTCCAAAATGAGCTTTCGAAGGCTATTGATGTTTTGGAAAAGATTCTGCCTTTAAAACCGGATGCCTTTATCATTCAAGATTTAGGTCTGGTTCGTTTACTGAGAAAAATGGCTCCGACTCAGCGAATTCACGGTTCCACACAAATGAGTATCAGCAATGCGGAAGCCATTCAATGGTTGGATGATTTAGGTATTCAGCGTTTTGTCTTGGCACGCGAAAACTCTCTGGCAGAAATTCAGTCCATTAAGAAAAACACCAATAAAGAAATCGAAGTCTTTGTCCACGGAGCTTTGTGCGTCAGCTATTCAGGACAATGCTTCACCTCCGAGGGAATTGGCGGACGATCTGCCAATCGAGGGCAATGTGCTCAAAGTTGTCGCTTCAGTTATGAAATGTATGTTGATGGCGAAAAGAAAGATCTCAACGGAAAATCATTTTTGGTATCACCTCAAGATCTTTGCGGCATCAACGAAGTTCCTGGCCTGATCGAGGCGGGAGTCGACTGCTTTAAGGTGGAGGGACGATTGAAAACTCCTGAATACGTGGCCACCGCAGCACGCAGCTTTGATGACGCCATCAGTGCCACTCAAAACGGTCAGTCCCTGAGCAATCTGGGGCAGTTAAAAAAGCAAATGGCTTCAACTTACTCACGAGGATTTTATAGTGGCTGGCTTCATGGCGTGAATCACCAGAAATTGGTAGAAGGAACCTTCAGTTCCCATCGGGGCTTTGAGTTTGGAAAGATTCTTCACGTCCGAGGAAGTTCGTTGGAAGTAGAACTCAACGAAGACGTTTTCTCACAGAACTTAAAATCAAACTTTCTTCAAGCCGGGGACGGCGTCTTGTGGGTCTATAAAGATGCCCAAGGGCGAAGTCTCGAAAAAGGTGGTTTTATTTTCGCCGCCAAAGCGACTTCAGATCGTCGCGTCGAGCTTGAGTTCTCTCGAGAAATTCAGATGGACAGTCTTTTCGTTGGCGCGCGTGTTTTTTATAATCACGACAAGGATCTCAAAAAAGACGTTTCTCTTAGCGTGGAAGACAAACAGAGAAAAAAACGCATCCCCGTCTTTATTCGCGCGCAAGCCTCATTAGGACAACCCCTGAAGGTCGAGTATTCGGACGGAAAGAATATAGTTTCCGCATTTTCAGAAAATCTTTGTGAAGCAGCAAAAAATAAGGGCCTGAGCGCCAGCGACCTGCAGGAAGAGCTTTTTGCGCTGATGGGTAGCCCTTTTCGAGGGGATTCCTTCTCTTGCGAGATAGATCCTCAAACTCCCCTTTTCTTACCTCACCGCCAGATCAAGGAATTGCGACAACAACTTGTGAAGCAATTGACGGATTTGCGAATTCTCAATGGTGAAGAGAGGGTCGTGACACCTCGAGCTCAGCTTGATGAATGGCTGGAAAGTGAAAAATCCCCAGGCTTACAACCTCAACGGCCTCAGCTTAATTTACTTCTACGGGAAAAAGCCCAAGTCGAGGATCTAACGGAAGCGATCGCAAAAGGGGAACTCACCTCAAAGGGAATTCATCTCGTAATTCTGGATTTTGAATTCGGTCGCGACTTCGAGTCCAGTTTGACAATGTTAAGACAACAAGGCCTCAAGGTGGGCCTAGCGACAACTCGCATTCTCAAACCCAACGAACATCGTAATATTAAGCACCTGCAAAGCCTTAATCCCGACGCGATCTTGGCCAGAAACTTAGGCGCCGTTCAGTACCTGCAAGCCCACGGATACCAAGGGCAAATCCTCGGAGATTTTAGTTTAAATGTGACAAACCATTTAACGGCGAAATATCTTCTTGAGAAAGGTCTTTCCAGCCTTTGCCTGGGGTACGATCTCAATCATGTGCAGGTCAACGAATTGATTCAAGCAGGCCCCTCCAATCACTTTGAGGTTACTGTCTATCAGTACATGCCGAGTTTCCATATGGAGCATTGTGTTTTTGCGGCCTTCTTAAGCCAGGGCTCAAGCTATAGGGATTGCGGCAAACCGTGCGAAAAACATGAAGTAAAACTGAAAGATCAATTTGGACATTGGCATCAAATCAAGCCCGATCAAGAGTGTCGCAATACGATGTTTAATAGCACTTCTCAATCGGCAGCTCGCTATCTGAAAGAGTGGGAAGGACTGGGACTTGGATACATTCGCTATGAAGCTCTAAAGGAAAGAAGCTCTGAGTTGATCACAAAGATTCAAGCCCACGTAGACTTTATCAATGGCCAGAAGGACCTCGCCTCTTTGATGAAAGATCTCGGGAACGTAGAAAGTTATGGTCTTTCAGAGAGTCACTTTCAAAGAGAAAAAGAATATCAAAGTCGCAAGAAATAAAGTCACTTTAAGCACTTGTGTGATCGCAAGTGCTTAATCTAGTTTCTAGACCGGTATTTCCACGATAGAGCGAATTCCCGTCCGCGCAGTCATTGCGTGGACGACCGCTCGCAGACCCATGATTGTTTTGCCTTGAGTCCCGATGACTTGTCCTAAATTTTCTTTCACACAGTTCACGCGATAGACCGTTGTCTTTGGACCGACATAAGTAGTGACCGTGACAGTTTCGGGATTGTCCACCAAGAGGCGAACGATGTGTTCAATCAAGAGTCGAATTTCCTCTCGGTATGCCTCCTGAT
>JAHRXB010000111.1 GCA_019104905.1 Bdellovibrio sp. | reverse complement strand
CCGTTCATTAATAAGAACGTTCGCATCCACGGCAAAACCCACCGTCAAGGCGATACCGGCAATCCCCGGCAAAGTCAGGGTCGCTCCAAAGCTAGTCAAAAGAGCAAAGATGGAAAGGATATTAAGACCCAACGCCACGCTCGCAACCAAACCCATTGTTCTGTAGTAAAGAAGCATAAAGAGTACGATGATCGCAGCACCCACGTAAGAACCCAATTTGGCTTTATCAATCGCATCCGCACCCAAAGTTGGTCCCACGCGACGCTCTTCTAACTGCTCCAAAGAAGCAGGCAAAGCACCCGCACGAAGAGCTGTTGAAATCATCTTCGCTTCGTCCATCATTTTGTTACGGTCACGGCCACCACCCAATGTGATAACCGCTTGGCCACCAGCAATACGATCACGAATGCTCGGCGCCGACTTCACTACTTTATCCAAGACAATCGCCATCTGCTTGCCGACGTTGTTGCCTGTCAAATCCGCAAACTTTGTCGCACCTGAAGAGTTAAAAACCAAAGACACCTGAGGACCACCGTACTGGTCGTAACCAACGAATGCGTCATCAAGAGCTCCGCCACCCAAATCCGTGTCGGTTCTTAACAAGAAGGGAATCGCTCCCGCCTCCATATTGGTCGCATTCTCAGATTTTTCAAAATATAGAATCGTCTTCTCTGGAAGCTTCCCTTTAAGGTCCGCATTCAAACGAGTGACGTAATCCGAGTATTTCATGCTTCCGATATTATAATTACCCGCCTTTTCAGCATCAGCGATCAAGGTTTGAAGTTCCTGCTGAGACTTCTCAGTAGAAACGATCATGAAATCCAATTTCGCCGTGGTATTGATCAACTGTTTTGCTTTTTCAGCATCCGCCATACCAGGAAGTTGGATCAAGATACGGTTAGCCCCTTGTTGAGAAATAGAAGGCTCCGCCACCCCGAACTCGTCGATACGGTTACGGATGGTTTCAATCGCCTGTTGAATCACGCGATTTTTATAGTCATTCAAGTAAGCGTCGAAATAACGAACCGATACAGCCGTATCCGTAGAGCCCATCACTTGCAGAACAGTTCCATACTTGTCTGCAAGGAACTTTTCGACTTTGGCTTTGTCAGCGGCTTGAGCCACAACAACCTGAAGTTCGCCTTGTTCTGGTTTCTCAGACTTCACATCAGAAAAAGGAATCTGCTCTTTTTGCATTTCGGCTTTCATTGATGCCAACAGACGACCGGTACTTTCTTTCACCACGCCATCAACATCAACACCCATTACAAGATGCAAACCACCTTGGATGTCCAAGCCATAGTTTAATTTTTGCTTAGAGGGCCACCAAGACTTTTCACCAAAGTTCACCATGTTTGGCAAAACCCAAACGATGGCTACGGCCACTCCCACTGCTGCGAGAAACGATCTCCAACGAAGTCCTTCCATTATTTCTTTTCCTCTGCTGTTGCTGCTTTCTGAGATGTTGCAATCTGACTGCGAAGCATTTTTACCTTCACGCCGTCAGCAATTTCCAATGTCACGAATTGATCGGTGATCCCTTCCACACGACCCAAGATGCCTGAAGAGGTGATCACTTCATCACCGCGCTTCACTTCAGCCAAAAACTTTTGATGCTCTTTTTGTCTTTTCGCCTGCGGGCGAATGATGAGGAAATAAAAGATCACGAAGATGAAGATAAAAGGCACAAACATTTCGAAGGCAGAGGGTTGCCCACCAGGTGCTGTTTGCGCATACGCTGTCGATACAAGAAGTCCAAATAACATGATTCCTCCAATTAATGACTGACGTTAAAATTCAGCATTATTCTCAGGAAGAATCAATATTTAAGTCTAGCGCTCTTTCTTTACGAAACGCGTTAAACAGTCATCTCGGAACTCCGTCCAACGACCTTCCTCGATCGCTTTTCGAGAGCGCTCCATCAACTTCATATAGAAATAAATGTTGTGAATCGTGTTCAAACGCGAACCTAAAATTTCGCCACTCAAGAACAAGTGACGCAAGTACGCCTTCGAATAGTTTGTACACGTATAACAGTCACACTCTGGATCCAGAGGAGAAGGATCTTCACGATACTCACTGCGCTTGATGCTGACTTTCCCCTGCCACGTAAAAATGGTTCCATTACGTGCCACTCGAGTAGGCATGACGCAGTCAAACATATCGATTCCTGAATCAATCGCAATGATCAGGTCCGTCGGAGTCCCAACTCCCATCAAATAGCGCGGCTTATTTGCTGGCATTTTAGGCGCCACATGCGGCAAAAGCTCATGCATCAAGTGAATGGGCTCGCCCACACTGAAGCCTCCCAAAGCGTACCCAGGAAGATCCACAGAGCAAATCTGCTCCATGCTCTTAAGGCGATGCTCAAGACTGAGGCCTCCTTGCACGATTCCAAAAAGAAGACTCTCTTTTCGCGTCATCGCCGCCTTCGAACGCAAAAGCCAACGGTAAGTCAAAGCCATGGACTTTTCGATCTCTTCGTCGGTCGCAGGATATTGAAGACACTCATCAAAAGCCATGATGATGTCAGAGCCCAGATCCATTTGAATCTCCATGCTTTTTTCTGGAGAAATAAAATGTTTCGCTCCATCCAAGTGCGAACGGAATTCAACGCCTTCTTCCGACATATTACGAAGCTGAGATAAAGAGAAAACCTGGAAGCCACCAGAGTCCGTTAAGATGGGCCCCTGCCAATTCATAAATTTATGAAGCCCCCCCATCTTGGCGATGGTTTTTTCACCAGGGCGAAGATGAAGGTGATAAGTATTACCAAGGACAACCTGAGTGCCGCACTCTTTGAGTTCTTCCGGAGTCATCGCCTTTACGGTGGCCTTTGTTCCTACGGCCATAAAAACGGGAGTTTGCACAGGCCCATGCGCCGTCATCAGGGTCGCGCGACGAGCGTTCCCTGCTGTTTGATGAACTTTAAATTCGCCTAATGTCATTGTTGATTTCCCATCCAACACGTCAGATCTCCGTAAGAAAAGAGCCGGAACTTTCTCTCAATAGCCCATTGATAGCAAGCTTTTACTCTTTCAAGGGAAGAAAATCCCGCAACCAAAGCCAGCAACGTCGATTGAGGCTGATGGAAGTTCGTTAAAAGCCGATCCACCACTTTAAACTGATAGCCCGGCTGAATAAGAAGCTTCGTAAATCCTTGAAATCCAGCCTGAGCAGAGCCCGGCAACAATCCTCCACCCGCACTTTCCAATGAGCGCGCGGTCGTGGTCCCTAAAGCCCAAACTTTATGACCCTTCTGTTGGGTCTCCTGAATGAGAGCCCATGTGGTGGCACTCACCTCCACGTACTCTTCGTGCATGTCGTGATCGTTTAAGTCTTCCGCTGTGACCGGCAAAAATGTGCCCAGCCCCACGTGCAAAGTCACCTCGGCGACCTTTACTCCTCGGGCTTTAAGTTCTTCGATGTCACTTTTAGAAAAGTGCAAACTCGCCGTCGGTGCCGCAAAACTTCCGGGCGCCTTGGCCCAGGCCGTTTGATACCACGATTCATCGGCCTCCACTGTATGGCGCTGTTCTCGAGCTTTTTGAATGTATGGAGGGAGCGGAAGCTCTGCGATCCTTTGAAAGTACTCTTCCCCCACCGCTTCACTCAGTCGCACCTTTTGTGGACGTCCTTTTTCCAGCAAGGTCATTGAGACCCCAAGGGGGAGTTCAAGGACTGATCCGATTTTATATTTCTTGGAGGGAAACAACACTTCCCAATCGCAAGAGTCTATTTGTTTTAAAAATAGAATTTCCACTTCGCCCGCGAAGACCCTTCGCTTTAATACGCGCGTATTATTGACGACCAGGACATCCCCGGCAGGGATTCGCGCCATAAGGTCTTGAAAGGAAATTTCTTGAGGCTCTTCATGGCCCGGAACCCACATTACGCGGGAAGGTCTTTGAGGAGCTGTCGCAATCAATTCCTCAGG
>JAHRXB010000098.1 GCA_019104905.1 Bdellovibrio sp. | reverse complement strand
ATCCATGACAAAAGTTCTATCCAAGTCACCGCGAGAAGCGGCATCAACACCGACAGGCAAACGATCTGAAGGATTGATAGAGATTTGGATATGAGTGGCGTCAGACCAGTCAGTGGCCTTCATGCGTAAAGTGGAGGTTTCTTCTTTAAGTTCGTTCTTTGCTCTTTGCAAAACCCCGTAGCTGCTGACTTTGAATTTGAAAAGAGGAACCAAAAGAGAGCTGTTCTTTTTAGAAAGAGCGGCTGCTTTTTGAGCGCGCGCCTCTTTCAAGCTCGCCATCAATGATTTTACTTTCGTATTGTCTTTGGTTTTTTGAAGTTGTTTTTGCAAAAGAACTTCGTCTTTAACTTGGACGAGTTGTTTTTCAAGAAGAGAGAGTTCGGAAGCATCGTTAACGATCTTATATGCAGTGACAAACTGTTTATCAACAGAGAGAGTGATCGGGTAGGAGCGACCCGCTTGTCCTGTCATCTCAAGACCTTTAAACATGAACTTCAGGCGGTTCGGCACCTGAACATCCGTAACGGCGACAACACCTTTTTCGGCAGTGGCTTTGGAGGATTCACCCAGACTCAAGGTGGAAAGATGCTCATCGGTAGAGACCTTCATTTGGCTGTTTTCGGTTTGTAAGTCACCGAAATCAGAAATCGCAAAGATGGATTCTTGTGCGTCTTCCGGCAGCGAAGCATCTCTTTTCTTTGTACAACCCGTTACAAAGAGGGCTAAGGCGACAAGTGCAGTCAGGGCCTTTGCGTATTGAGATCTGTGAGTCATAGTTCTCTCCATTCCTAAATTGTCACTGCCTCAACCCCATATCGAATATAGAGGGTTATAGGCAAAGACACTCTCCTAAGAGAAGATAAATGCATTGACGATGCCACGGTCAGGGTGGAGCAGCCCCCTTCCAATCGCATTTCAGGCGTGCAAGGCGTTTAAAGTTTTAACAGGGGACAATTCCTGCAAATCTCAAAATGAGACGATTCTTTTGTTGGCTCTCAGGGATCAAGATAAGACGAACTGTTTTAAGGCAGGAGACCTCTCTCGGGACTTGTCCTTGAAGGCGATCTTCGTTTTATCCTGTGGTCTCAAAACCAAGGAGGGTTGAATGAAAGAGCTTATTTTATTTTGTTGTTTGTTATTTGCGGGACTCGATGCTCATGCATTCGTGGTCTATGGAGACTCCGTTTCAGTCGGGCAGGGCACCTTAAAGGCCTTTGCTGATATCGATGAAAACGGAAAGGTTTCTAGAGTGGGATTGGCTCTTTCAAAAGAGGCTTTGGAGGGCTTGCCTGAACATGATCCATCGACTTATGTGGCCACTCTTCCGTCTGTGTTGAATATTCCTCCCTACAATCACATGATGGTGGATTGGATGCCGCACGGTCATGAGCCCGACAATGTTTACGGTCTGCCTCACTTTGATTTCCATTTCTACTTCATCCCTAATGAACAGAGACAAGCCATTACGTGTATGGGCGATGATCGAGATGTTTGCTTAATGCAACCGGACTCCGATGAACTTCCACCCTTCTACGTTCCCACTCCTGAGGGTGTTCCCCAGATGGGATGGCACTGGGTGGATCCGCGTTCTCCAGAGTATAACGGCCAGACATTCACTTCGACATTCATCTACGGATATTATAATGCGAAAATGATTTTCATGGAGCCTATGGTGACCAGGGACTTCCTCTTGACGAAGCCAAAGTTTGAGCAAGCCATTCCCTCGCCATTGGTGTTTCCGATGGAGGGATACTATCCCCAGTCTTATTCTGTGGAGTATAATGCGGACTCTTGTACTTATCTCATCGTACTAAAAGATCTGGTCTATCAGGACTAGAATATAAAGATTTGTTGGCAGGTGCGGCTTCGATAATTTTTCCAGGTGGTCTCGGTAACATCGGAAAAGTCTTTCCCGGACCTGTCAGCTTCTTGCAAAGACGCTTCAATCATACGGAGCCAGAGCAAAGCTTTCTTTCTTTCGATGTGCCATTCGCCTTCTGATGGCGGGAAGTATTTTTGTTCAACGAGAGCGGGATCAAACCCTTTTAAAAAATTGAAGAGTCCCAAAGAAGCGACGGCCTTCAAAGGGGGGCGGGCGAACTCTGGCTGGTCATCAATCAAGATTGTGCGTCGCGGATTCCAGTCGGGAATATGGGCATCCAGCACCTTCTTATTGCGTTTAGAAAAATGCACCGTCTCATCTTGAGATAAGACGGTGAGATGTTCTTTCGAGAGGATTTTGTAGGCGATATCCTTCAGGCTGCGACCATCGGGTAAAAAAACCTGCTTGAGCAAGGCCTCATTGCGCGAGCGTTCGCCGCCACTAAAAAAGCTCACTCTTATTTCAGGATGTCTTTGCAGAAGGGTTTGTATCACTTCTCCTAAATGATCTGTTGGTCGGTAGAGCTTCCCCTCAACCAGAAGAGTTTTGTCGTCTTTTTGGGAAGCCTCCACGGAATAGAAGGTTGTCCAGTCAATATCAAAGACAATGTCAATCGGCGCGAGCTTTTGCGCAAAAGCCAGAGGCTGGAAACATAAAGAGAAGAATATTAACGCCAGCCAGCCGCGCATACGATCCTTTAGAAAATAGCGGTGACAGACCCATAGACTAGGGAGTTGTTGTCATCCACGAATTGAACGTTGGAGTCGGAGCCGTTGGGTTTTAAAGTCGAACCACTATTGCTGTGTCCTACCGCTAGGGCCCAGGTGGGATTGAGTTGATAGCCCAACTCTTGAGACATTTCAAAAGAGTCCCTCATCACGTTTTGATATGACCAGGTGTTTTTGTGCAGGAATTCCGCCGAAAGAGAAATCCCCGAGGTGAAGTTATAGCTAAGCGAGAGTGTCTGACTGGAGGAGTATTGTGTATTCACGCGTCCATCCAATGCGGTTTCGTATTGATGAAAATTGCGCCCCACGGAAAGGCCACCGGCAACCTCAAAGCCCGTCATCAGACGGTCGGGATTGACGACGATATTAAGGCCGGTGGACAGGGAGCCCAGAAGATTCTGGCGAGTGTGTGAGTCTTTAGAGGTGGGAATGCCAGTACCCACGCGGTAGCCGATTAAAAGATATCTTCCGGCTTCCTTGGGGACGCGTTGCAGATTGAGGGACGTGTCTGAAAAGTCATTGGACTCGGGATAATTCAAATCTTGAGAATAGCCGCCTTGCACGCGCAAGGAATAGCTGTCACTGAGTTTCAAATTGAGACGAGTCATATAGTCGACGCCATCTTTACGGGAGCTGTCCTGAAAATCATAAAGGCTGGTGGAGCGGCTGACATTCACAAAGCCACTCCAGATGCGCCCTTCTTTTTTGGCGGGCTGTACGACCATGGTCGAGGAGGTGACAGAGGCGTTATTATTGGCGAAAGCGGAGCTTGCCAACAGAATCGTTGCAACAATACCGAGCATAGGACGAATAGCAATAGACATAGGACACTCTCCTAAAGGTCAAAGATTGCAGGGACGATGCCATGGTGACCTGGGCTAGATTGCAGACAAATGCAAAACAGGTGTCTAAGCTTTGGTCAGGAGACGGTCTCTGGCATCCAGCGCATTGACACTCTGACGAGGGCTCGCCAATATTGATCCGTGCAAAATAACATTCGCGATTATATTTTGATTTTTTCTGATGGGGCGTGCTCTGGAAATCCGGGGCCTGGCGGCTGGGGGAGTGTTGTGCTTTTCCCAGAGGATCAGGTGCAAGAACTTGGTGACGGGGAAAAGTCCACCACCAACAACCGCATGGAAATGATGGCGGCGCTTGAGGCGCTCAAATATATCTCTTCGCGTTCGGGGGCTGTGCATTTTTACACGGACTCTACCTATCTTATTCGCGGAATTACACAATGGATTTGGGGATGGCGTAATCGGGGTTGGAAGACCGCCAACGGTGAGGATGTTTCCAATCGGGATTTGTGGGAAGAAATCGCCCAAGTGATTCAGGCGCGAGGCACTCAAGGTAAGATCGAATGGAAGTACTCTCGAGGGCACGTGGGGACTCCCGGCAATGAACGATGTGATCGCATTGCCGTGGCGTTCTCAAAGAATGAGTTCGTGTCGCTGTATTCGGGCTCTCTGAAAAACTACTCTGTCAACTTGTTGGAAGTTCCTGCCGACACAAGCTTACCTGAAATGCGTAAGCCCGGTGAAAAGAAAGAGGCCTTCAGCTATTTGAGCAACTTGGGGGGGCTTGTCTATCGCCATCGCAACTGGCCTTCTTGTCAAAAAAGAGTCAGTGGTCAAAGTGGCGCGAAGTTTAAGAAAGCGATGTCTGCCTCGGAAGAAGTTGAGATCTTGAAGAGCTGGGGTTTAAGTCCTCACACAGAAATCAAGGAAGGATAAATTGTCATGGAGATTGCAAATCGTCATGTGCTGGTGACCGGTGCGAGTCGGGGGATTGGAAAAGCCTTTGCAAAAATGTGTGCCGAAGATAAAGCACACCTCCATCTTGTCTTGAGAAAAACCGATCCAGAGGCCGTCAAATCTCTCGAAGCGGCGGGAGCTAAGTCTGTCACTGTGTGGGAGGCGGATCTTTCAACTCGTCAAGGCGTCGAAGATCTTTTGCAACGTCTTAAGGACATCCCCGTTGATATTTTATTTAATAACGCTGGGACCTTGACTGGGGGTTTGTTGGAAGAGCAACCCTTGGACGATATTTACAGAATGTTTCAAGTCAATCTGAATGCCTTAGTGCATCTGACTCATGGTTTGTTGCCGGGCATGTTGTCGCGAAAACGGGGAAAGATCATTAATAACTCAAGTGTATCAGCTTATATGCACTTTCCTTGTGCCTCGACTTATGCGGCCTCCAAGGCGGCTGTCGCGGCCTTTACCGACTGTATCCGTATGGAGCTCAAAGAGACAGGGGTTACGACTCTCTTGTTGATCACTCCGGGCATCAAAACGCGGATGTTCGATGAAATTGAAACGTTGTACTCCAAGAATTTTCAGATCCCGAATGATTCAATTTCTCCCAGCAAATATGCGGAAATGATTCGTGAAGCCGTATTGCATGATTTGGATGTGATTGAACCTTCGGGTTTAACGGGAGTGGGTTTGAAGGTCGCTAAATTTATCAAGCCTCTTTTTGAGATTGAGGTCTCTCGTCGTTTTAAACGCTCATAATATAACGGGCATAAAAAATGTGAATCTTACTTTCCAGTAAGAAAGCCTTCCAGGGCTGAGCTTTTCAGCGAAAACATCCGAAAATAGACGGGTATGAAAAGGCTCGGCTTTACTATTTTTTGTTTATTTGTGTTGTTCTCTTGGCGGAAGGTGCCGGCGAGCCACCCGGCGGGGGAATCAACAGGCAGTTGCAACAGAAGAGTTTTAGTGGGGCTGAATAACTATGAGCCCTTCGCATACAGAGAAAACGGACAACTCAAAGGGTTGGCTCATGATATCGTCCTGGCTTTGAAGGACAAGGTCGGATGTGAATACTTTGAGACCGAGTTGTCGGCGCGTTCCGAAGCAGAGCACATTAACAACGATCGAATCGACATGCTGGTTCTTATGGTTAAAACCACAGAATATGAAAAGGGAGGAGTTTTTATTCCTTTCTATGAAACCTATCGCCAGCTCACGGTCGCCAAAAAAGTCTTCAATAAAAATAGAAAGATCGAAGACTATATCAACGACGATAAAGTCAAATTTGCATATATGATCGGCAATCGGACCGTGCTGTCTAAAGAGGAAGAGGATCGATTACTGAAATCCTCTCGTTTGATAGGAACGCCGGATCCAGAGGGGGCCTTCCGTCTATTGAAAGAAGGGCGAGTGCAGGCCGTGTTATTTTCGGCTCTCTTGGCGTCTCATTATGTCGATAAAATGAAGATGGCGGATAAGGTTGAGAAGATTCGTGATGAGACTCAAAAAATTCCCGTGGGGATCTATTTGTCGAAGCGTCGTGTTTCGGCGGTAGAGAGGGAAATGTTTGCGCGGGCCTTTGATGAAATAAAAAAGGATGGAAGTTTTGTTCGCATCCTTTCTAAATACATGAGCCTGGATCAGGCACTGTACCGTTTGAATCACTAAGGATTAAAATTAAGGACTCCAGAGCCCACGGCCCCCGTCAGGGTCATCTTCAGGGCCTTTCCTTCGATGGACTTCATCGGAACCGGGAAGGTCACAGAGTAAGGAGTGTAGAAACGGTTGTGATAGGGATAAAGGCCTTCGATCTCCACCAGTTGCAGTTTGATTTTTTTGGCTTTTCCCTCAAAACGTTTGCCATCCACATCCAAGAAGATTTTCCAGATGGTGCTTTCTTTGGATAGATCATCGTTCTTTTTCTCTGGCGTGAAGAAGCTAAGAAAGATTTCGGATTCTTTATTCAGGCGGGCTTCATATTTTACTTTTTCTTCCGCGAACTTCTTTTCGTCCCATTGATAAAGCATGGAACTTTGTCCCAGTTGCGCTTCGGCGACAGCAGAATTAATCACCGTCGCTTCCATATCGATGGTGTTGTAAAATCCCGAGTAGCGGCGGGTTTTGTCCGTGTATTTTTCAATCACATCCATGTAGTTGCCCGTGGTACGCAGAGTATTGCCAGAGGGAGTGACTTCATAGGAGGCACAGGCGGAAAGAAAAAGGAAAAGACCTAAAAGATATTTCATTATTGAGACTCCAAAATTCCGTCTAAAAACTTTTTGATATCAGCATAGACGGTCTGACGGATGATATCATTGATCAGTTCGTGTTTGGCATCGGGATACACGTAGAGTTCTTTTTTAGTGCTTCCCAGTTTTTCATAAAAGGCTTTTGCTTCGGGCGTGCTGACGACGGGATCGTTTTCGGCAAGAATGAAAAGAGCCGGAGTCTTGATTTGATTCGCGCGAGGGCGCACGTATTCGAAGGACTCTAAAAATCCCAAAAAAGCCCCCGGAGAAATGCGCGTATGGCGAAGGGCATCTTGTTCGAACTCTCGAATCACCTCGGGATCGCGAGTCAGCATGTCATTGGTGAGTTCATTTCCCATCGTGATTTGCGGCAATATTACATTCAGCACCGACGCCCCTTTGGATTTATAAAGAGGCACTGGTACGGACACTCCTAAAAGGGGGGAACTTACGACGATCGCAGAACAAGGAATGTCTGGATTGCGCAGAAGAGTTTTTAATTCAATCAAAGCTCCCATCGAGTGACAAAGCAGAACAAGAGGACCTTGACGGACTTTTTCATTTTTTAGAACCATGTCTAAAAAGATTTTGTAGTCCTGGCAGTAGTCATCAAACTGAGCCACATACCCACGACGTCCATCCGAGCGACCATGGCCTCGCAAATCCCAGCCGTAAAAACTCCACTTGTCGTTTTCGAATGCGTTAATGAGGCGATGGTAGGATTCCGAATGCTCACCGTGACCATGAGTGATGATCACAGTTCCTCGTGCTTCGGGATTGTCCCAGATTTGGAAGAAAAGACGTGCGTCTTGATATCCTGTAAAGAAACCTTCAGATCTTTTATACATACCCTTTTAGATTGCCGCGAGAGTCTAAAGGGGGCAAGTCAAATCAGGCCCCGGACCACGATTGTATCATGAGGTTGAGGGCTCTTTTCGGGATAGTCGATATTGTAATGGATGCCGCGAGATTCATGACGACGTCGCGCGCACTCAACAGAGAGGTCCGCCACAATGGCGATATTGCGGAGCTCTAAGATGTCCGAGTGGATCTTCATGTTTGAATAGTATTCTTTTGTTTCAGACAAAATATTTTGCAAACGATGATGAGCCCGTTCCAGACGTTTGTTAGAGCGAAGAATCCCCATGTAGTTCCACATCAGACGGCGAATCTCGTCCCACATGTGGTTGATCACAATCATTTCATCGTCATTGGATTCTTGAGGGTGAGTCCAGGGTTTGGGTTCCAGAGGGAAGAGCTGGTAACTGTCCCAATGGGCTTTGATCTCGTTTGCGCAGTTGTGAGCCGTCGTCAGACACTCTAACAAAGAGTTGGAGGCCAAACGATTGGCGCCATGTAAACCTGTGCAGGCTGTTTCGCCTATAGCCCACAGTCCAGGAATATCCGTGCGACCGTTTTGATCGGTGAGGACTCCTCCGCAGAGATAGTGCGCGGCAGGTACGACGGGAATAGGTTGTTGGCTCATATCGATGCCATACTCAAGGCACTTATTGAAGATGTTCGGGAAGCGGTTTTTTAAAAACTCACGATCCAACTTGGTCATGTCCAAGTAGACACACTCGGCCCCGGTCTTTTTCATCTCGTTATCGATGGAACGTGCGACCACGTCTCGGGGAGCGAGTGAGCCGAGCTTATGGTACTTATGCATGAACGCCTGGCCCTGGCTGTCGATGAGCTCTCCACCTTCGCCGCGCAAAGCTTCCGAGATCAGAAAATTTCTGGATTCACGATGGAAAAGGCAAGTGGGGTGGAACTGCATGAACTCGAGGTTGGCAATGCGAGCGCCCACGCGGTAAGCCATGGCAATGCCGTCGCCCGTCGCGCCACTCCAGTTGGAGGTGTAAAGATAGACTTTCCCAGCCCCGCCGGTGGCAAGAGCGGTGTTTTTCGCTAAAAATGTATGCACCTCGCCATTATTTTTATTGAGGGCGTAAGCACCGATGCAGTGAACGGGATCCATGTCCGTGGGGTCGACTTCTTTGTTGACGATAAGATCAATGGCGTAAAATCGCTCCATCAGCGTGATGTTGGGATTTTCAAGAACTCGCGCCAAAAGAGTGCGGTGGATTTCTAAGCCGGTTTGATCTTCGAAGTGCAAAATGCGACGGAAGCTGTGCCCGCCCTCGCGCGTCAAGTCAATCTCGTTGGTTTCTTCAGAGCCTCGTTTGCGAACATCAAAATGAACGC
>JAHRXB010000042.1 GCA_019104905.1 Bdellovibrio sp. | reverse complement strand
CCTGACAACTCAAATGAAGAGTGTCGGCGAGGTGATGGGAATTGGGCGCACGTTGCAAGAATCTATGATGAAGGCCTTGGCCAGTCTTGAAATGAGCCCTCAAGCGATTCCCGAAGTGACTCTGGAAATCGGCAAGGTCTCTTACCCCAATAGCCAACGGATTTATCATCTTTTCCAAGCGTTCCGCGATGGAAAGACCGTGGCGGATATTGAAGAGCTGACGCGAATCAATCCCTATTTCCTTGAGCAAATTGATGCTTTGATTAAGTTCGAGAATAAGTTCAAGAAAGAGTTCTCTGAAAGTAATGTGGAGCTTTTACTGGCGGCCAAACGCAAGGGCTTTACGGATGCTCGGTTGGCGACTCTGGTTGGAAAGAAAGAAAAAGATCTCTGTGCTTTGCGTGAAAAACACAACCTGTTCCCGCATTATCAACAGGTCGATACCTGTGCCGGAGAATTCGACTCTTCCACCCCGTATTTCTATTCTTCGTACTGGTCGCATTCATCGGCGACGGTGAATGCTCCGGATGCGGTGGTGATTATCGGAAGTGGGCCGAACCGTATCGGACAAGGAATCGAATTCGACTATAGCTGTGTTCGGGGAGTTAAAGCCTTTCAAAAAAATGGCTATAAAGTCATCATGGTGAATTCAAACCCAGAGACGGTCTCCACGGATTATGACACCTCTGACGTCTTGTTCTTTGAACCTCTGACCGCAGAAAGTTTGAGTGAGATCATGCGTTTTATGAAACCGAAAGGTTTTGTCGCGCAACTCGGAGGACAAACGCCGATCAATCTCGCTCCCGAACTTGTTAAATCTGGTTATAAACTTTTGGGATCTTCTCTAGAGACAATTGATTTAGCCGAAGACCGTGGTTTGTTCTCGAAGATTTGTCGCGAACTTCAATTCGAAATTCCGAATTCGGCGATGGCAAGTTCTGTGGTGGACGCTCTTCAATATGAGTCCGCAGTCGGTTATCCCATGATCTGTCGCCCCAGTTATGTTTTGGGGGGACGTCGTATGGAGGTCATCGAAAATCGTGATGAGCTGCTTTCCTACTTCCAACGTCATGCGGATTATATTTCGACGGACAAACCTTGTTTGATGGACCAATTCCTGGCTGGTGCTTTGGAGGTCGATGTCGATCTGGTGCGCGGTGAAGACTGGACTGTGATTGGCGGGGTCGTTGAACATATTGAAGCGGCGGGAGTTCACTCTGGTGACTCGATGGGGGTTTTACCTCCTCATCGTTTGAAGCCAGAAACTTGCGAGCGCATTGAAGACCTCAGTCAGCGCCTCGCAAATCGTATCGGCGTTATTGGGCATTTGAACTTGCAGCTCGCGGTCAAGAACGACGTGGTTTACATGTTAGAAGCCAATCCGCGCAGCTCTCGCTCTGTTCCCTTTGTGGCCAAAGCGACCAGCATTCCTTTGATTGATCTGGGTGTGGCGGCGATGTTAGGAAGAAAGAAGAAAGATCTTAAGCTGGACAGTCTGAAGTGGAGAAATACGAAGAGTGTTTCCGTCAAAGGCGTCGTCTTTCCATTTAAAAAATTCCCTGAGTCCGACTCTTTGTTGGGGCCCGAGATGAAATCCACGGGTGAAAGCATGGGGCGCGGAAGAAACTATTCCGAGGCCCTTTCCAAGGCTTTTCTTTCAAGCAACATCCGCCTTCCTAAAATGGGGCAAGTTTTCTTCTCTCTCAGAGATAAAGACAAAGAGGGCATGTTGACCTTGGCGAAAGAGCTGCAGCGAATGGGGTACGGAGTTTCTGCAACGACCGGGACCGCGAGTTTCTTTAACGATCACGGTGTGAACTGCCTTTCCTTGCGAAAAGTCGATGAGGGGCGCCCGCACTGTGTGGATAAGATTCGCTCAGGTGAGGTGGCTTTCGTCATCAATACGACCTCGGGACGTCGTGCGATTGAGGCCAGCTTCGACATTCGTCGAGCTTGCACCGACTACAACATCCCTTGTTTGACCGAAAGTGACGCCGCGGAGGCCTTTGTTCTTGCTTTAAAAAATGAAAGAAATGAGTCATCATCAGTCGAGGCCTTGACGGCCATGGAGGAATTTTGAAAAGACTCATTCTTGGATTGACCGCGTTGCTGGTTTTTTCAAATGCGCAGGCTGCAGAGACTAGTACGACGGAGGCAAGTCCCTCAGCGATCACAATCGGCGTGATCCCGGGAGGAAACCCTGAAAACTTGCGCGAGCAAGGGTTGGCTTTGGCCAAAGAGCTGCAAGGGAAATTGAACATCCCCGTGAATATCTATGTTTCAAAAAACTATGCGGGCCTAGTAGAGGCGATGAAGACAAAGAAGGTGGATTTCGCCTTTTTTTCATCGTTGACCTATGTGTTTGCCGAACAGCAAGCGCAAGCGAAGGTTCTTCTTAAAAAAGTTTGGCAAGAGCCATTTTACTATTCTGCGATCATCACTCCTAAAGACTCTGGGATTAAAAAGCTCAAGGACCTGAAGGGAAAGCGCATTGCTTTTGTCGATGACAAGTCCTCTTCGGGCTATCTTTATCCTCAAGTGGCTCTTAAAAAATTAGGTCTTAATGAAAAGGACTTTAAAGAAGTGGCCTTCACCGGGAATCATCAAGCGTCTATTCAGTTTTTAGAGGCAAAGAAGGTGGAAGCGGCCGCGGTCTTCAGTGATGATGAAAAGGGAACTCAAGGGGCCTGGGTGAAGTTTGCCTCCGATAAAAAGGCTCAATATCGTATTTTGTGGATGAGTGCACCCATTCCGAACGATCCATTTTGTGTTCGCCAGGATTTCTACGATCTCTATCCCAAGACGACCCATACTTTGATGTTTGCATTGATTGATATTTTGGAACAATCCCGTAATAAAAACACCTACTCCGAGATTTTAGGATCTCGCGACTTGATGCCGGCCACCTCCAAACAGTATGATCCTGTGAGGGAGATGGTGAAGGCTCTGAATATTGAGCTTAAACCTTAAGGCTCATGGCTGTACTGACGGTTGAAAAACTGAACAAAACTTTTAAAGGCGGTCTTTTTGAAAAGGATCGCCATGTTCTGCGGGATGTGACGTTCTCATTGCCGGAGGGGCAGACATCGGGTTTTGTGGGAAGCAACGGCTCCGGTAAAACGACCACGATCAAGTGCCTTTTCGACTTTATCCATCCCGACAGCGGCGAAATCCTTTTTTTCGGCAGTCCTTTGAGTAGCCCTATTAAAACGCGTATCGGTTATTTGCCGGAACGTCCTTATCTCTATGAGTTTTTGACCGGGATGGAGTTTTTGCGCCTGCACTGGAACCTGTGTTACGGTTCGTCCCTAAAAGATTTCTATGAGAGAGCCCATGAAGCTCTTAAAAAAGTCGATTTATTCGAAGCGAAAGACCGTCGTTTGCGGACGTATTCCAAAGGGATGTTGCAAAGAGTGGGAATTGCTCAAGCGATTTTGACTCGACCGGATTTGTTGATTCTCGATGAACCGATGTCGGGTCTTGATCCAGACGGACGTGCGATGGTGAAAGATATTTTGCGTGAAGAACAAAAGCGCGGCGTCAGTCTTTTCTTTAGCAGTCATCTTTTGCAGGATATGGAAGAACTTTGCTCTCACCTTGTTGTCATCAATCGAGGGCAGATTTTGTATGATGGCGTACTGAGTTCTTTTATGGCGGAATTCCAAAGTTTGGAAAGAGCCTTCTCAGTCCTGAAGGGGCGGGAGGAGTCTCATGGCTAAGGTCTGGGCATTGGCCAGAACGACTTTGCGTGAAATGTTACGTGAAAAAGTATTTTTCGTGGTCATTTTGATAGCGGTGGCGCTGCTGGGTTTAAGTTTCCTTTTAGGGGCTTTGTCTTTGGCGGAACAAAAAAAGATCTTAGCCGATTTCGGTTTTCTGGCGATTCAGGTGGCGACTTTGGGAGTGTCACTCTTTTCAGGCTCCTACCTTCTTGCCAAAGAGATTGAGAAACAAACCTGTCTTTTGATTTTGTCTCGTCCGGTCAGTCGAGAGCAGTTCATTTTGGGAAAGCTCTTGGGTGTCGTGATTTTGAACACTCTGCTTTTGGGGGCATTGGCGATTCTTTTGTCGGTGTTGTTGGGCGTTTGGCAGGAATCTCAGTTGTGGCTTTCCTTTTTCGAGATCTGTTTGAGTCTGTGGTTTGAAAGCGTTGTGATTTTGTGTTTGGTGATCTGTTTTAGTTTGATCGTGAGACCTGTTTTGGCCTTGGGGGCTGGAGTCATGGTGTTTTTGTTAGGTCACTGGCTGGGGGATCTTGCTTTTTTTGCCGAAAAAAGCAAAGAAGTTTTTTTTATTCAGGCCGTTCGGTTTTTTCATTGGATCACGCCTCAGTTATATAGAATCAATTGGAAGTCCGCCTATTTCTTGGAAAAAGGAATTCCGCTGGCAGAGGTTCTATGGATGATAGCTCATATGACCGGATGGGTTCTTTTGCTGATTCTTTTGACCAACTTCTTCTTCAGGAGAAAAGACATTGTTTAGTCTCGATACGTTCCTCTATGGGTTCTTTTTTGTTTTGGGTGCGATCTTTGGAAGTTTCGGAAATGTCATTATCTATAGACTGCCTAAAGAGGAAAGTGTCGTAAAACCTCGCAGCTATTGTTATAGCTGCAAGACCCCGATCAAATGGTACGATAACATCCCGCTCCTGAGCTGGTTCCTTTTGCGTGGTCGTTGTCGTCAATGTGGAGCAAAGTTTTCTTTCCGCTATCCGTTGGTGGAGCTCATCATGGCGGTGCTCTTTGCACTCAGCTATCATTACGCCGGGCTTTCCTGGACGCTCTTAGAGTATTTGATTTTCATCTTTGGTTTGGTGGTTTGTACCTTTATTGATATCGATCACATGATTTTGCCGGATGAATTTACTCTCTCGGGTATCGTCATTGGTTTGGTTGGGGCGGCTTTGAATCCGCAAAGAGACTTCTTAGATGCGCTTTTTGGTGTTTTGATGGGCGGCGGTTTTCTTTGGGGAATGGCTTATGTCTACTATCTTCTCACCAAACAAGAGGGAATGGGCGGCGGCGACATCAAGCTTTTGGCATGGATTGGGGCCCTCCTTGGGTGGAAGGCAATTCCCTTTGTGATCATGTCCTCGGCGATCATCGGAAGTGTCGTGGGACTTATCGTCGCAAGAAAGCAAAAGGCTGGACTAAAGACTGTGATTCCTTTCGGGCCCTACCTTGCTTTGGGAGCTGTTTTGTATTTGTTTGGAGGCGAGACCATTGCCCTGTGGTACCTAGACCTTTTTCTTCCAGGATTAAGCTAGTCGCGGACTAGACCCCTATTTGACATTCATAGCCCAACCAGAAATAATTTTATTATTCAAGACCTGCGTCTAAAGACGTAAGTCTTTGAAAATACATCTTTAGTGGTACAACTGGGGAAGCAGCGAAAGCATGTTTTTTAAATCGAAAAAGGTCATCGGACTCGACATCGGTACGAGTTCCATAAAACTGGCTGAAATGGACTTCAACGGCAAAGGAGCCCAGCTGCTTTCTTTTGGTTTTGCGCCAACTCCCCCGAACTCCGTATCTGGCGGGGAGATCGTGGATATCGGCGCTGTCGGTATGGCGATTCAATCTCTGGTGAATGAAGTAAAATCCAAGCGTAAAAGTATCGCCACAGCCATGTGGGGAACCGCGGTGATCGTGAAGAAAATCACGATTCCCAAGATGGACAAGAAGCTTATCAAAGATCAAATTCGTTTTGAGGCAGAACAATATATTCCGTTTGATATTAACAATATCAGTCTGGCTCATCACATCCTCACGGCCAGCAGCTCTCCAGACACGATGGATATTCTTTTGATTGCTGCGCAAAACGAACTGGTCACTCAATATACTCAAGTTATTGAAATCAGCGGGCTGACTTGCGGTGTTTTGGATGTGAGTGGTTTTGCCTTGGCCAATGCCTTTGAATTGAATTATGGAAAGATCCCCGGCGAGGTGATCGGTATTTTGAATTTCGGAGCGTCGATTACCAACTTCGTGGTTCTGCAGAATGGTGAAGTTATTTTCTGTCGCGACATTCCTGTCGGGGGCGCGAACTACACCAATGAAATTCATAAAGCCATGGGTGTGACGGTGGCGGAGGCCGAAGCGCTGAAGCTCAGCGCGATTTCACGTCGTGAAGTTCCCGACGAAGTTCACAGTATTATCAGTGCGACGAATGAAGCCGTAACGGAAGAAATTCGCAGCAGTTTGGACTTCCTCAGCGCCACCACCAATGGTCTTGTTTTAAATAGATGTTTCTACACCGGCGGAAGCTCCGCAACCTCCGGTCTGACGGAAACGGTTTCAAGAGTGACCGGCATTTTGCTGGAGCCCTTTAATCCTTTCTTGCGCGTGAAAGCCAATCCGAAAAAGTTTTCTCCGGAGTATCTGGAACAGATCAGCTCTTTTGCTGGTGTGGTGACGGGTTTGGCTCTTCGTGAAGTGGGAGATGCAACGTGATTAAGATTAATCTGGCGTCTTCGGCATCTATAGGTACGGGAGCTTCTTTAGGGGCCTCCATAGGAATATCCTCGGATTCCTTCCTGTCTCCAGATCAGATTCGTAAGGAGGCAATGAAGCGTCTTGTGCTCCTTTTGGTGGGGCCTTTGGCTTTATATATTTACGAAAATCAGAATATCCCTGCCAAGGTGGCTGATTTGAATGCCAAGAATCAGGTTCTTACTGAGTTGCAAAGCTACAACTCCAAGCAAGCAGCTTCCGTGGCAGAGATTAAAAAATTTAAGGAAGATGAGGCTTTGATTGAAGCCCGTATTTCTGCCTTAGAAAAGATTGCGAAAGATCGCCAGCGTGAGATCCGGGTCATGGAGCTTCTGCAGACGGTGATTCCCGAAAAAGCCTGGTTGACGCGTGTTCAAATCAGTCCAGAGAAGGTGAATATTCAAGGGCTGGCGTTAAGCGACTACGAGGTTTCGACCTTTTTGGAAGCTTTGACGAAAAGTGCTTTTTTAATGGATGTGATTCTTTTGAACTCAAGCGAAGTCGTTCAAGATGGGGTGACTTTGAAAAAGTTTGAGATCAGTTGTTTGTTGGAGAGACCTCAATGAATAAGTTTTTTGAAACTCTCGCAGCTCAACAGATTGGCAAGATTCTGATGATGGGATTGGGACTGACTGCATTCTATTGGTATGCGGTTTACAATGACGGTTCCGCCATCGATGCTCAAGTGGTGCAACTGACTCAGCAGCTTCAGGTGGAAGAAAACAAGAAGAAAGACACGGACGCGACATTAAAGCAAGTTCAGGAAATGCAAGAGAAGGTTGGGCAACTCAGTCAGAAGTATCAAGAGATCTCTCGTCGTTTGCCGTCGTCTTTGTTTTCCATTGATATCAATAAAGCGATTGATGATTTTGCAAGAAACTCCGGGGTGAGTGTTAAGTCAAAAAAGCCTGGAGAGAACGTCAAAAAAGAAGTTGTTGAAGAAGTGCCTGTTGATGTGACTCTTGAGGGAAGCTATGCAGAGCTTGCTCAGTTTACTTATCTGGTTTCAACGGCAGAACGAATGACTCGCGTGAAGAATGTGACTTTGACCGAGGCGGGTGCGGGCAATAAGAAGCTTAAATTTGAGGGGCAAGTGGTTGGTTATAAACTGGCTCCTGAGAAAAAACCTGAAGAAGGTGCGGAGAAACGGCAGTGAAGTCTGTAAGATGGATGTTATCTTACATTATAGTAGCCTCATTGGGACTTTGGCTCGCTTTTGCAGTGAGTGCTAGGTTCATGACGCCAGCCCATTCTCAAGGAGCTCCTGCGAGTGGTGATTTGCCTGCGGACTTCATGAAAGAGATCGAGGCGACTCAAGTTCCTTCGGCG
>JAHRXB010000005.1 GCA_019104905.1 Bdellovibrio sp. | reverse complement strand
TTCTTCTGAAGTGGGATTTCAGTAAATGATCGACTTTCAACATTGGCCAGAGACCTCTGGATTTCTCCAGTTCTTAAAGCGAACCGAGCCCTCACTAAATGACATCGCGTCAACACCCTTTGAGGTTTTGGATGAGGTGGGGGCGATTCATTTGCGCAAGTATCACTCCACGGCCAAAGATCATCGCTGGCCTGTTCTTATTCTGCCGTCTATTATCAATCGACCCTTTGTGTTGGATCTGTTGCCAGAGAAAAGTTTCATTCTGAATCTTCTTGAAAACGGGCACGACGTTTACATGATTGACTGGGGTATTCCGCAAAGCCATGAACAGTATCTCAGTTTTGAGAAGTTGATGACCCTGCATTTGGAATACCTACTGCAAAAAGTGGAGATGGATTGCGGCGGAGCCAAAGTTCATCTGATGGGGCATTGCTTGGGCGGAACGATCGGGCTGATGGTATCTTTGATGAATCCGCATCGTTTTGCCTCGCTGACGCTCATTACTACGCCAATCCGTTTTTCTGATAATGACAAACTCAGTCTTTGGGCGCGTTGTCCTGATTTTGATTTACAGGCCTTTACGGAGGCCTATGGCAATGTGCCGTGGTTTCTATTGCAGTCGACTTTTTTGGCTTTAAAGCCGACACAAGTTTTTCAAAAATACCGCCAGCTCTTGGGAAAGCTAAAAGATCCCCGCTTCGTCAGAAATTTTTGGGCCATGGAGTCCTGGGCCAATGATAACGTGGATCTTCGCGGCGAGTGTTTCAAGGTTCTTTTGGGGGAGCTCTATCAAAAGAATGCTCTTGAGAAAGGGCCGATGAAAATTGGCAAAAAAACCATTGATCTCCGTCAGCATGAGCTCCCTACGTTTGTGTTGATTGCGGACGCGGATCATATTGTGTCTCCTCTCAGTCATCTGACGGCCGAGATGGTTCCGAACGTAAAGAACTTAAAGGTTGTGAACTCTGAAGGAGGCCATGTCGGAGCTTTGATTGGTGGCCGCTCAGTGAAGACGATCTGGCCTCAACTGAATAATTGGATGAAGACCTGTGAAGTTTAAGTTATTTAAGAAAATTTTCAGATCGCCCGCGGGGCGAGATTTGGTTTACGCCTTTATTGACGGGCAGGGGACTCCTCTGGTCTTTCTTAATGGGCTCAGTGATTCTATGGAAAGCTGGGTCGAGACTTTGCGTCACGCCAATATCACGCGGCCTTGTTTGCTGGTAGATCTGCCAGGTCAGGGTTCTTCCTTAGAACTTGAGCTGCAAAAGTCAGATGAGTTTCAGTATCAGCTTTCTATCGAAGAACAAGTCGAAGCATTAACATCCCTTCTGGGGCACTTGTCGATCCGTGAATTTGGTTTGGTCGGTTTTTCTTACGGGGGCGGGGTGGCTCTGGGGATGTTGCAAGAGGCTTCCTCCCAGGTCAAAGATCTGATTCTGTTAATGCCCTTTATTCTGCGTTTGGATTTATCGTTTCCTCTGTCGCGCTTGTGGGCAGCGCAGTTTGAACTCATGAAGTCCATGACACCAAGAAGTCTGCGACAGCCGTACTTGGTCTTAGAAAAATCCTACGAAAGATTCGTAGAGCACTACATGAATTTTCGTTATCTCAAAAGAATCCCCGAGGAGCGACATCGCCAGGTTGCCGTCGAGCTGTCTCGAGGGATTATGGAGTTCAATTCATTTTCCGTGATTCCGCAAATCCCTGATGAACGTTTGATTTTGATCACGTCTGGATTGGATACCTTGGTTCCGCAAAGTCTCTATCAAGAATTTTGGTATCGTATTCCCGAACATAAAAAACAGTCTTGGGTGAATATTTTAAATGGGGATCATTTGATTTTAGAGCAAGCCCCTGCGACCGTCGCCCAGCTTTTGTCGTCCGCTTTGCAGGGCGAACTTCACGGGGTCAAGAAAATCACGTTGTCTGAAGTTCGCACCAGTTCGGCTATTTAAGGTTGATCTTTTAAAAGTTCCTGAATTTGTTTCTCTAGGGCCTGTGGCTTATCTTCGCTGAATCCGCGATAGAGAGACACCGGTTTTAGCTTCTTGTCGAAGACAAAAAGAGACGGCAGGGCTTGAACTTTAAAGTCTTTGGCCATCTGCTTTGATTTATCATAGAACATGGAAAATTCCACGGGATGCGCTTTTAAAAAGTCATCTCGTTCTTTGAGATCATCGTCCTCATTGATGCCGATGATAATTAAACCTTGATCCTTGTATTTTTTGTAAAGCTTATTGTAGTGAGGCAATGCCTCTTTGCAGGGTTCACACCAAGAGGCCCAAAAATCCATCAACACAACTTTGCCCTTGAGGTCGTCGAGCTTTAGTGCGGATCCTTTGGAAAGAGCTTCGGCAGAGAAGCTTTTAAATTCGACATTGGGGGGAGTGGTATTCTTGCTCAAGGCATTCAATGACCAAACGGAGAGAAAAAGGACTGCGAGCAGGCGGAGCTTCATTTAAGGAACCCTTTCGATATATTTCAGTAAAAGATCGCGACCGCGAATCTTAGCGCGGATCACAGAAAGAAAAATAAATACGCCCCCGGTTTTTCGGTCTAAGAAAATAATCTCTCGAGGAGGCGTTCGCCATGAATGTTTTCGGACGATCTGAAAAACCTTTTTGGAGAGTCGTTGCGGAAGATCCGTGCTTTTCCAATCATAGAGCCCTTCGCGATCAATTTGTCCAAGATTGTTACGGGGGTCCTCGTAAGAGATAAAGGGCTCGACGGTTTGAAAGCAGAATTCTTCGAAAACTTTTTTTAGTTCTTCGTCATCCTGATCGTGAATGAAGCGAAGATCGAGGGCCGCCTGCATGAACATCGACCGGTCATTGAGGAGGGAGCCCTTGACCATGCGTCGGTAGGGAATCAAGAAATCCTGGCTGTAGGATCTTGTGGCTCCAAAGTCTAAAAGAATCAGTTGATCGTGTCCCTGAGGATTGATGCGAATGCGATAATTGCCACTGTGGGGATCCGTCTGAACAACACCCCAGTCGAAGATCTCCTTGAAGTAGAGATCTAAGAAACTCAAGGCAATCTTATTGCGGCGCTCTTGGGGAAGACTTTGAATTAGAGGGTCATCAACGCGAAGACCTCTTTCAAAAGTGGTGGCTAAAATTTTTGGTCCTGAGAACTCACGCAGAACTCGAGGGACCACGTAGCGAGAATCTCCTTGGAGTCGTTGATAGAAGTCTTCTGTCAACTGAGCTTCCAGTTCATAATTTGTTTCTTGGATTAACATTTCGCGAACTTCCGCGAAGAGGGAATCCATGTCGAATTCCCGCGGCAAAAGTTTGAGAGTGTTTAGGAGAGTTCGGATGGCCTTAAGATCGCTATCGATGGCTTTGTCCACGTTGGGGTATTGGATCTTTAGAACAATGCTTTCTCCGCTGGCCTTGACTCTGGCACGGTGGACTTGTCCCATAGAGGCGGAAGCCAGCGCTTCTTTTTCAATCTCCAGAAGAGCCAACTTTTCCGGACCCAGATTCTTTTTTAAAGTGGGTTCAATGGCCTCCCAGGAAAGGGGCGGAGAATCTGATTGCAATGACTTTAAAAGTTCATTGGCCTCCGGGGGGAAGAAATGCTCCCCATACATGGAGAGCATCTGCCCGGCCTTCATCAGGCTTCCTTTAAGTTCACCCAGCTCTGAACTGATAAGGGAGGCTTGGTTCTGAAGCAGACGCTTCCAGTTTTCCTCTTTGCCTTCTTTATTTTTTAGCGCGGTGCTAACGCCATGCTGGGCGATGGAGGCCCCTGCCTGAAGCGTCAGCTTTGCCAACGACAAACTGCGAGAGAACATGGACGATTTGATTCGCTCGAGGCTCTTGGTTTGTTTTTTGGCAGACTTTTTTTCGTCCATGGCTTCCCAATTTACCTTAAGTTGCAGATATGTTAAACTTTTATTATGGCAAAAGTGATTATCTTCTGGTTCCGCCGCGATCTTCGCCTTAATGACAATGCTGGCTTGTTCCAAGCCTTAAAAGAGAATGAAAACGTCCTTCCTCTTTTCATCTTTGATTCCGATATCCTGGATAAATTGGAGGATTCTCGCGATCCCCGAGTGACGTTCATATACCAGACTGTGGCAGGGATCAAAAACACTCTCCAACGAAAGAAGTCAGACTTAGTGGTGCGTTATGGGAATCCGTTAGAGGTTTTTAAGGCGCTTTTTGAAGAAAAGAAATTTGCAGCGATTTATACAAACCACGACTACGAACCCTCGGCCCGAGAGCGAGATGAAAAGGTGGCGAAGTGGGCGCAAAAATCCGGTGTGGAGTTTAAAAGTTTTAAAGATCAAACGCTCTTTGAAAAAGAAGAAATTCTTACCGAGGCTCGCAAGCCCTACACCGTTTATACGCCCTACAAAAAGAAAGTGCTGTCATCTTTAGAGCCGTTTTATTTAAAGTCCTACCCCAATGACCTCTATGAAAGTTCTTTCGCAAAAATCGCAAAACCCGAAAAAATGATGCCTTTGTCAGAGATCGGCTTTGCGGAATCGACCCTCGAATTTCCCTCCATGGAGGTGTCC